>LZRQ01000153.1 GCA_002159155.1 Firmicutes bacterium ZCTH02-B6 | reverse complement strand
CCCGTCGTCGGGACCGGCAATCCCGCCGTAA
Organism: Firmicutes bacterium ZCTH02-B6; assembly: GCA_002159155.1. Classification (GTDB taxonomy): domain Bacteria; phylum Bacillota; class Limnochordia; order Limnochordales; family ZCTH02-B6; genus ZCTH02-B6. The sequence goes on along the minus strand of LZRQ01000153.1, from coordinate 8,476 downwards.
AACCCGTCGAAACTGTTGGGGGTACTGCCGTAGATCCAGCGGGTGTGCGCGGGTGGCAACAGGTAAAGCGGCCTGGGTTGCACGGTGAACCGCCCGACGATGTCCACGGGACGCCAGTGGGTGAAATTGCCCGCGTCGGGCCCGTTAAAGGGGTGCGCGTCCGGATCCGTGAGGAGCAGCCAGTAGTTGCCCGCCTGCGGGATCGCCACCTCCCCCAGGAACCACAGTTCGTCGACAGGCAACTGAAGACCCGCGCCAAAGATGGTCGTGGGCGCCAGCTCAAAACTCGCACCCGCGAACAAGCTGTCGTCGTCGCCGGCGAAGTCGAAAATGACCCGGAAGAATTCAGGTTCAAATGCGTCGCCGTAGATGAGGTCCGGGAACTCAAAGAAGACCTCCACGGGGCGCGGCTCGATGGTCAAGGCAAAGGAAGTGCCGGTTGCCGGCAGCACGTAGTTCTTCGCGGAACTGCCCGCGAGCTCCAACGTCCACACGTACCGGCCCGCGGCCAGGTAGCCTTGGGTGCTGAAGCGAAGCTCGGGCTGCTGCACCACGTAGCGCACGTCGTCGCTCGGGAGAAGACCGATCAATTCGTTGACGGCGATGTCAAACGCCTCAGGGTCGGTGATTAGCCCGTACGCCTTTTCAAAGCTTCCAAACAGACCGTCAAAGACCAGCGGGCTTCCCATGTAGACCAGCTGGTTTTGCGTGAACAGGATTTCACGGGCCGTCACGGTCAAGTAGCCGATCTCGGACCCCTCGTGCCGCAGCACGTAGTTGCCCGCGGCTGGCCCTTCCAGGCTCCCGGGCATCAACGGGTACCGTCGCCCCGCCTCCAAGTACAGCGGGTACCCGTCCCGATCCCGGACAACCATGGCTCCCGCCCACACCGCGTCGCCGGGAAGGATGTCGTCCGCGAAAAGGAGCGCGTCGCCGAGATAGGTGCCCTCGTTGCCGTACGCGATGCTCCGGTCGTATGTGGTATAGCGCACCGGCCGCGGGAAGATGGTCACCGTGGCGCTGGTGTGGCCCTCGTCCGCCAGCGTGTAATTGGGGTTGTCAAGGCCTACGACGGTCAGGGTGTACGTCCCTACCGGCGTGCGCTCATGGAAAGGCGACGTCTCGCCATAGCGCGATACCTGGAAGGAAAAGCGCTCCGGACGGTTTTGATCTCCCGGCGCCAAGTTGTCGACCACTATCGGCATCCACGACAGCGGGTCACCGTACGTCCGGTTGTAATCGAGCAGGGTCACCGTTACCGGCCGCCGTTGCACTTCCAGAACTCCCGTATGCCGGTCTTCCAGGTTCACCAGCCGGTAGCGATAGGCGTGAGGGCCGACCAACTCCAGCACGACCGATGTGTGGATGCCCGCGTTGGGCCGATCCGTCACCCCGCCGTCGTCCAACTTGGCGCCGAGCCGCAGCTGCACTCCATCGTCGTACGGCATGAGCAGCGCGTCCCCGTACACGGCGGTCCGGTAAGATAACACCGGGTTGACGAGCTTGGGATCAACCCGCAGGGTCCCCGGGGTATTACCCGTCGTAGCCAACCGGTAGTTGCCGGCGGCGTTGCCGGTCAAGGACCGGATGGTGACTTCATATTCGCCCACATCCAACGTGTAGGGCCACGGGTAAACGGCAGTGCCGTGGCGGATCTCAAGACCTGTTCCCTCGACGTTGTCCGCATGCCCCTCCCGGACCACAACGCCGTCCAGCGTGACGTGAAAGGCGGGCAAATCCCCGTACTCTACGGCCGGTGCGGTGATGGAGTAAAACAGCGTCGTAGGCTCCACCACCAGGGAAACCACCTGCGCGTCTGCCTTTGGCAACTCGTAGTTGCCGGCGTCCTCGCCTGTTAGCGGGTCCCAGGCGATGCCCCCGTCCGAGTAAGGTTCGATGTAGTACCGGCCCACGGAGATGTCGACGCCGTTGGGGTACGCGCTGTCCGGATCCACCCGGCGGAGGAAGAAGTTGGCCGGGTTGAGGCCCACCTCGTCGCCGTCCAGCACCCCCACCAGCGCCGGCAACGGGAACTGGCCTATCTCCCGGCCGCCCGACGTGTCGCCGTAGGTCAGCACGATTTGGGTGGTCGCCAGCGACAACTGCCGCGGAAAGATCCTCAACCTCCCCGGCGTGTTGCCGTTCTCCGCCAGCCGGTAGTTGCCGCTGGCGGGACCGCCCAGCGCCGTGACCACCATGGTGTACGTGCCCGACGGGGTCCGGGGCTCCAGCATAATCTGGGCCTGGTCCGACTGGCGGAGCACGGCCACGGTCGGGATCAACTCGTCGCCCTCCAGCAGGTCAGGAAAGATAACCTCCCCGACGCTGGCCAAGGTGCCGTAGACGCCTTCGCTATCGGCCACTCGCCAACTGAGCGTTCGCGGCGTGACGGTCAAATAGGCGCTTGGTCCCACCACGACCTCGTAGTTGTGGGCCCGGTCGCCCGTGAGACCTACCACTTTGGCGGTGTAGGTGCCGACGGCGAGCCGTATGGAGTTGGGCTCATGTTCGCCTTCCTTAAACAACCCCACCACAGGCCGCACAAACAGCTTGTCTGCCTCCAGCAAGCCGTCAAGGTCGGCGGCCGGCAGCGCGTCGCTCCCATACACCCGGCTTAGGTCGCTGATGGTGTAGGTGATGGTTCGCGGGCTGATGAAAAACCGCACGTCGCTTGGCAGCGAGCGCACGTCCACGTTGTAGTTGGGCGCGTCCTCGCCGGTGATGTCAAGGACGCTGTAAATGTACTCTCCCCGGTCGGCTTCCGCCGGCAGCCCGAAGCCGGCCCCGACACGCTGCAAGGTCTCCCCGCCGGTTTCCGTATGGTCTCTGACGACCTTGGTCAGCAGGACAAGCGGTGCGACGTCGTCGCCTTCCACCAAGTTGTCAATGTGGACTAACGGTTCGGGCGTTCCGTACACGTACGTCGTCGGGATCAGCGCCTCGATGGTGAGCGGGCGCGGCAAGATCTCCAACGTCACCTTGGCTCCGTCGCCTTTGCCGTCACCGTCCAAGTCGTCGGGGGCCAGGTTAATCCAGTAAGCGCCCGCGGCGCCGCTCACCCAACGCGCTTCCTCGACCCAGCCCAGATCTGGGTCCTCGTAGGCCACTTCATCCATCTGGACAGGCTTAAAAGCTATCTCACCGGTGGCCGCGAGCGTCAGGTAATAGGGCTCGCCTCGCAGGGCGCTGATGATGGCCTTGGGGCCCGGCCCGTCGACGGCGATGGAGCCGAGTTCCAGGATTTCCGTTAACGGAATCCCGCCCTCGGGGATGTTGGTGAGCAGCCAGCCGCGCTCCCTTGCCCCTTCCCCGGGCAGCCGCTTGTTGTGGGGCGCGAGGCTCAGAATGAGGCTGCCCAGCTCGGCTTGCCCCGGATTCGAATCCCCGTAGAGGCGGCTGTACCCCTCACCGCTGCTTCCCAGGATTAGCCGGGTCGCGTCGCCGTCCACGCCGGGGGAGCCGTAGCTCCCGCCTCGTCCGAAGCGGGTCATGATCTCGCGTCCGTTGCGCACTTCGATAAAGCGCAAGAACAGGCCCATCAGCCTGTCCTCGGTCTCCGTGGTCCACGTGACCGAGGCGCCCTTGAGGGTGGCGATATGGGTTGCGGGGTCGTCGGTTGTCTGCAGGATGGTCCGCAGGTGGCCGCTGAGGGTGATGTCACCGCTCGCAATGATGTTTCCACGGATGGCGATGTAGGAGTCCTCGTATTCGTTGGCGCGTCTATCGATCTCGGCGGTGAGTCCCGCCCCGCTAAAAAGCTCCGGCAGGTCGATCTCGCCGGCGGCAAGTCCGGCGCTTTCCTCACCGCCCACAATTCGCATGGTCAGATGGCCGTTGTTGTTGATGAAGTTGGCCCGGTTTTCGATGTAAGCATAGACAGTCCAGTCCTCTTCTTCCAGCTGGATGCCCGACACCGGGCGCGCGTTGACGGTCATCGTCCAATTGCTGTTGTAGTTCTGAAAGACCCCGTCAAGCAAAATTCGTTCGCCGGCCACAAGGTGCAAATCGCCGGCCTTGCCGCTGACGGTGCGCTCCTCCACCTCAGCGGACGTAATGATAATCCCGCCGTCCCACATCACTTCCCGGTTCCCGTGCAGGCGGACGTTGACGCCCGCACGCAACAAGTCGCCGATGTCGCTGCGGCCGCCGGGCGTGCCTTCATCGAAAATGTACGTCGTGTCGCCTTCCTCGTACGCAGAATCGTCCCAGTCGTCGTCGCTGACAGGAGCCTGTATCTGGATGCTGTCGGCCGCGAGGCTAAAGCTCCCGCCCTCGCCGATGCGCAGCTTGGTAAAATCGAGGGCGACCTTGCTCCCAGCGATCTCCACCTGGCCGCCGCTGGCCCCGGTTTCCCCGTCAGCCGGCCGCACGTCGAGGATGCCGCTGACGACGATAGGACTCCCGTCCCCGGTGCCAAAGACGATGCGCCCCGGCTCCCCTGACACATTGCGGGCCTCAATGACGCCTCCCATGTTGATCGCTTGCCGGACGGCCTTGTAGGCCGTAAACGCCTCCAGGTGCACCAGGCCGCCTTCGGCCGCGATGCTCCCGCTGTTGGCCACCAGCGGCAGGCTGTCGTCTGTATCAAGGGCATCAGCGATATCCGCCGGTGCCAGCACCTGGAGAAAACCGTCACCGGAGAGGTCCAGCACCGCGTGGGAGCCTGAGGCCAGCGCAACCCGGCCGAGGCGCGCGGCCAAGATCTCGCCGCTGTTGGCCACGCGGGCGCCGATCAGCGCCACATCGCGGCCGCGAATTAAGCCGGCGTTGGCCACATCGCCTGCCGGCGATCCGCTCGCCGCCTGTAGAACCAACCGGTCGTCACCGTTGAGAAACGCGGTTTCGTTGACATCCGCCAATGTGGACGCCACAAACATGCCGCCCGTGTTCACTTCCCCGGTTTCCGTGACGGTGATGCCGTGGGGGTTGATCAGGAAAACGGAGCCCGTGGCGGTCAGCTCTCCCGCAAGAATTGAGGCGCCGCTGCCGGTGACGATGTTGAGAGTCGCGGCCCTCGCGCCCTGCTGGTGCAGGAAGTGCACGCCGGCGTCCTGGCCAATGCTAAAGGAGCTCCACCGGATGACCGCCCTCTCTGCGGACTGGGTAATCGTCATCTGCGGATTGGGCGAGGTGTCGGTGGTAATGACGACCCCGGCGGGATTGGCCGGGTCCACGACAGGCAGTTCCTGGCCCAAGGCCCCGGGGGCCGCCAACAGCGCCGCCAGCAGCGCCACGACGGTCGTCGCGGCCGCAAGACCGGGCCGCTCCACGCGTCCCGGCCGCCGCTGGCGTCCGACCGTTCGCGCGCTTGGGCGCGTCACCAGGAGTCCCATCAGAACAACACCTCCACCCCGGCCTGCAGCTCCTCGCCGTATGACGCGGGCCCCGTCCCGCCGCGCACACGGCCCTGGCTGTAGTCGAGCGTCATGCGCCAAGCCCCCATCTCTCCCCCCACGCTGATCCCCGAAAAGCTCCCGGACATCGCCCCGCTTCCCGGGTTGTGGGACGCGCCCGCCGCAAGCCAGGCGGACAAACTGACCCGCAGGCGGCCCTCCAGGAGGGCAAACGACCGCTCCACTTCACTGCGCCACGTCCACCCGTTGTCGGCGCCGTCAAGGGCCGCGCTGCCTACTCCGCCCGTGCCGCTGGCGCTAAACAGCTCCGTCGTCGGCAGGGGCCCCGCCACGGCAAACTGATGGCGGAACGCCGTCGTCAACAGCAGACCTCCGCTTACGGGCTGCCGCCATTGGGCGGTAAAGAGCACCTTGTGAAAGTCCAGATTGACGCTGGGCTGGGAAAACGGAACGCCGCTGGCTTCCGCCTCGGCGCGGCTGCGGGACAGCCCGGAGACGCCCTGGCTCAACTCCCAGCTCAAGGAGATCGATCCGCCGCCCGGCGTCTCCCGGCGCAGGCTGGTGCTGAGGCGCGCGACGACCTGGTCGTCGCGGGTCAGCTCGGCGGCAAAGTCCGGCGCCTCCCAGACCTGATCGATGCGCTCGAGGGCCAGGCTGACGCGATGTTCGCTGTCTTGGGCCAGTTCAACGGGTTTGCTCACCTGTGCGGACACCCGCTGGAACCGGGTAACGGTCGGCGGGATTAGCCAGATGGGTGAAGGGGTGTACGTCTCCGAGGCGGCAAAGCCGACCTGCAGTTGGAGGCCGTCCGCGTTCAGCGGCCACGTCACCGTGCCTCCGCCCGAGTGGCGCCGGCCCTGAACGCCTGGCTGCGGGAAAAGGCTTGAGAAGGGCGCGGAGAAATGGAGGCTGATCTGCTCGCCCCGGCCAAAGGGCTGGTTGAGCTGCACCGATGCAGCGACGGCCCAGGCCGGGTTGGGCACATCGAGCCGGGACGTGAAACTGGCAGAACCGCTGTAGGCGGTGTGCTCGGCCTCGACCACCAGCACCGCCGCGCCCGTCCCGTCACCGGGCACCAGAGTTGTGCGGACCGTCATCCCGGGCGCCTGGCGCGCAAGGAGCACGACCCGCTCAAACTCCGCCGCCGTAAGCCGGGAGCGATTGACGAGCCGGCCGAAAAGCCGCTCCAGGTACGGCCGGGCCTTGGACGGCACGCCGTCCAGGTGAACCGCCTCGATATACCCGTCAATGACAAGCAGGTGAAAGGTGCCCCCGTCGGTGACTTCCTGGGGCGGGATGGCGACCCGGGCCAGCATGTACCCGGCTTGCTGGTACAGCTGCTCCAGCGCAAAAGCGAGCGCCTCCAGCTCGCCGGCGGTCGAGCGGCGGCCGCGGAAGAAGTTGGCCAGCTCCTCCGTGACGGGGGCCAGCTCCTCAAAGCCGCCTTCCACCACCACCTCGCCCACCACGACGGTGAGCTCGGCGGCGGAGCCTGGCTGAGCCGGAGACTGGGCGAGGGCGGGTTCAGGCCGGAGGGCGACGCCGATCCCGGCCGCCAAACAGAGGGCCACCGCGGCCCATACGGAGTGCACTAAACCCCTGGCTCGGAGTTGTTTCATGGCCGTGTTTGGGTGCGATCGGCGACGAACCCCGAGCAACCAGCGCTAGTGCACGTCCCAAAACGCACCTCTCCTCCTGTTCGTCGGAGGGTGTCTTCCTTTTAAACAAAAACCGGGACTCTTAATCCCAGCATGACGCGCGCCGCTTACCCGACGCTTACACGCGGGTTGCACAACGCTTACACGCCCCACAGAATTACATTTTTTCCCCAAAAATCCTCTTATTGGTTGCGTCTCAACTCCGGCAAGACAGCCGGCTGCCGACCCGGCCTGCGGCCGGCAACGCGCTGGCACGCTGGCCCCATCCCCGTCCCGCGGCGCGCGGCGGGAACTTTCCCGACCAAGTGCGAAGATATCCAGTGACTTCCTGAGGCCTGCAACGTACACGGCGGGCCGTTGGGAAAGGAGGGGATGCCGCCCGTGAACGCCGCCGCGCCTTCCGACGAGACGACCCCCGCCGAGGAACACCGTGCTGGCGCCAGCTACCGCTCGGTCCTCCGCTTTTACGTGCCGCTGTGTTTCACCGCTGTGGCCAACATGAGCACCAACAGCATTGTCAACGCGGGCCTGGCGCGCACCCCGGACCCCACCATCACGCTGGCCGCCTATGGGGTTGCGCGAGGCGTGCTCTCCCTCATCGACAGTTTCCTCCAGACGATCCGGCCTGCCACTGTGGCGCTGGTGAAAAGCGAGCGTTCCTATGAGATGGTCTTAAAGGCCGTCGTTGCCCAGGCGCTGTTCATGATGGCCTGCATCGGCGTCACGGCGTTGACCCCTTTTGGGGACTGGCTGTTCGCGCACGTGCTGGGCCTCACCGCGCCCGTGGCCGACGGTGCCCGCGCGGCCATGGCCGTTTTCCTGCCGATGCCCGTCGTTATGGCCTGGCGCTCGTTTCAGCAAGGCATGTTGATCGCGAACAAGGTCACCAACAACGTGCTGGTGGGCGCCGTCTCGCGGCCGGTGCTTTGCGCCTTGCTCATGGCCCTCTTTCTCATGTTGGGACAAAGCACGCCGGGAGTCGTGCTCGGGGCGGCGGCGCTGGTCACCGTCATCCTGGTGGAGGGGATCATTTTAAGGTTTCTGATCCTTAAGGGAAGGTACTCATGGAACCGGGTATTTCGCCCCGAGGAGCCGGGGATTGCTACCAGCTACCGGGCGGTTTTCCTCTTCTTGCTCCCTCTCTTCGCGCAGACGTACCTGAAAACCATTACCCAACCCATCTTGGACGGAACGATGGCCCGCGGCTTGAACCCCACGGTTTCGCTGGCCGTGTTTGCCCTGAGATGGCAGTTCGCCCGCTTATTCGTCGGGCCGGCCAACATGGTGCACCAGGTCAGTCTCGTGATAGGAAAAGACGGCCCGTCAAGGGCCGTCTGCTACCGTGCCAGCATAGGGATCGGACTCGTGCTGAGCTCCTGCCTCTTGGCCATGTCCGCTGCGGCAGCGGCGGGCTTCGTTTTTCGTGCCCTGTTTGCGCTGCCGGCAGAACTGACACCCCTTGCC
>LZRQ01000152.1 GCA_002159155.1 Firmicutes bacterium ZCTH02-B6 | reverse complement strand
GTGCTGGAGATGGAAAACCCGGCGGAGTTGGAGGATCTGCTGGACGCCGAGGCCTACCGGACCCTCGTGGAAGGATAAAAGGGGGGCTTCGGCATGACGTTTGCGCCCATGACCGACGCGGAGCGGGAGGCGATGTTGGCGGCCATCGGCGTCAAAAGCGTCGACGAGCTGTTTGCCGACATCCCCGCCGCGATTCGCCTCGAGAGACCGCTCGACCTTCCTCCGGCGATGGCCGAGGCCGAGGTGCGCCGGCATCTGAGCCAGCTGGCGGGACGCAACGCGGATGCAGACCGCTACGCGTGTTTCCTCGGCGCCGGCGCCTATGACCACCTGATCCCGGCTGCGGTCGGGCAGTTGGTTTCCCGCTCGGAGTTTTACACGTCCTATACGCCCTATCAGCCTGAGATCACCCAAGGCGTGCTGCAGGCGACATACGAGTACCAGACCATGATCGCCACCTTGACCGGCATGGATCTGGCCAACGCTTCCGTCTATGACGGTGCGACGGCTCTGGCAGAGGGGGCGCTTTTGGCCTGTGCGCACACAGGGCGGGACCGGGTCGTGATCCCCACCGCCGTGCACCCCGAGTACCGGCACGTCACGCAGACGTACTTGCGTCACCAGGGCCTGGAGACGGTGGAAGTGCCGTACCGGGACGGTGTCACGCCACTGGACGAAATTGCGGCTCGTGTCGACGCCCGCACGGCGGCGGTGGTCGTTCAGCAGCCCAATTTCTTTGGCAGCATCGAGGACGTGGCGGCCATCGCCGGGATCGCCCGGGAAGCGGGGGCGCTATTGATTGTGGCGATCGCAGATCCGCTCACCCTAGGCGTGTTGAAGCCGCCGGGCGCGGCAGGGGCGCAAATCGCGGTTGGCGACGGGCAAGCCCTGGGCAACAACTTGAGCTTCGGCGGCCCTTATCTAGGTTTCCTGGCCGTAAGGCAGGAGCTGGTGCGCCGCACACCGGGCCGTATCGTCGGCGCAACGGTGGACCGGGACGGCAACCGCGGCTTTGTGTTGACCTTGCAAACCCGCGAGCAGCACATCCGCCGCGAGAAGGCCACCTCCAACATATGCACGAACCAGGCGCTCAACGCCTTGACCGCAGCGGTCTATCTGAGCCTGTTGGGCAAGCAGGGCGTGCGGGAAGTGGCCGGCCAGTGTGTGCAAAAGGCCCACTATCTCCAGCGCGCCATGACCGCCTTGCCCGGGTTCGCGCCGGCCTTTGAGGCGCCGTTCTTCCACGAGTTTGTCGTGCGCACCACGGCGGATCCGGAGGAGCTCACGCAACGGCTGCTGGACCACCAGATCATCGGCGGCCTGCCCCTCGGGCGGTTTTATCCGGAGCTCTCCGACTGCATGCTCTGGTGCGTGACCGAAAGCCGCACCAGGGAAGAGATGGATCGCCTCGTGGCCGTCTTGGAGGGGTTGACATGACCGGCTACCTGCTCAAAGGCAGCTTCCCGCTTATCTTTGAACGCGGCGCCCCCGGGCGGCGCGGATGGCGCCTGCCGGCTCTGGACGTACCCGAAGCGCCTCTCGATGACCTTATTCCGGCGGTTCAGCTTCGGGAGGATGATCCCGCCCTGCCCGAGGTGAGCGAGCCCGAAGTCGTGCGCCATTACGTGGGGCTCTCCCGCCGCAACTACGGCGTCGACGTCGGTTTTTACCCCTTGGGGTCGTGCACGATGAAGTACAACCCCAAGGTCAACGAGTGGGCGGCGGCCCTGCCGGGTTTCGCCCGGTTGCACCCTTACCAGCCCGAGGAGACGGTGCAGGGGGCGCTCGAGCTCATGTACCGGTTGGAGCGGTACTTGTGCGAGATCGCAGGCCTGCACCGGGCCACGCTGCAGCCCGCGGCCGGGGCGCACGGGGAGCTCACGGGCCTCATGGTCATGCGAGCCTACCACGAAAAGAACGGTGAAGGTCACAAACGCACCGAAGTGATCGTGCCCGACTCGGCCCACGGGACCAATCCCGCGAGCGCCGCCATGTGCGGTTTCCGGGTGGTGGAAGTCAAGTCCAACGCCCGGGGCAGCGTGGACGTGGACGCGCTGCGGGCGGTGGTCAGCGAGCGGACGGCTGGATTAATGCTCACCAACCCCAACACGCTGGGCCTTTTTGAGGAAGACATCGTGGAGCTGGCCCGCATCGTCCACGAAGCCGGAGGCCTGTTGTATTATGACGGGGCCAACGCCAATGCGATTCTGGGCATTTGCCGCCCCGGCGACATGGGCTTCGACATCGTTCATTTCAACTTGCATAAGACGTTTTCGACTCCCCACGGCGGCGGGGGGCCTGGGGCTGGGCCCATCGCCGTGCGGGAGGACCTGGCGCGGTTTCTGCCGGTCCCGACCGTGGAGTGGGACGGCGAGCGTTACTATCTCGACTACGACCGGCCGGACGCGATCGGCCGGGTCAAGGGATTCTACGGCAATTTTGGCGTGCTGGTGCGGGCCTACACCTACATCCGCATGCACGGCTCCGAGGGCTTGCGGCGCGTCAGTGAGCAGGCGGTCATCAACGCTAACTATTTGATGCGCCGATTGGCCCCCTTGTTCGACCTGCCCTACGACCGGCACTGCAAGCACGAGTTTGTCCTGTCGGGCCGCCGTTATAAGCGGCAGGGCGTGCGCACATTGGACATCGCCAAGCGATTGCTGGACTATGGCCTCCACGCGCCGACCATCTACTTCCCGCTCATCGTCGAGGAAGCCATCATGATCGAGCCGACGGAGACCGAGACCAAAGAAACGCTGGACGAATTCGTGCGCGTGGTGGAAGCCATCGTGGAGGAAATCGAGAAGGATCCCGAGCTTGTGCGCACCGCACCCCACGAAACGCCGGTGCGGCGGATGGACGAGGCCCGGGCGGCGCGCCAGCCCAACCTGTGCTGGTGCGCGCCCGTGCCGGCGGACGCGCACGGCGGGGAGTAGGGGCTGAATGGGACAACAACGGCAGCATTCATCATGGCGCCTCGGGTTTCTGGGACCGCGGGGCACCTTCACCGAGGAGGCGGCGCGGCTTTATGCCCGCCGCCTTCCTGCAGCGCTGAGTGTCGAGCTGGTGCCCGGTCGAGGGATCCCCGATCTTTTGCGCGCGGTGGCCGCGGGCGACCTGGACGAGGCCGTCGTGCCTGCGGAAAATTCCATCGAAGGCACGGTGGCCGTGACGCTGGACACCCTCGTCCACGACGTCGATGTCCCCATCGTGAGCGAGGTGGTCATCCCCATCCGCCATCATCTGCTGGTACGGCGCGGGCATGAGGGAGCGCCCATCGCCACAGTCGTCTCTCACCCGCAGGCGCTCGCCCAATGCCGTCGTTACCTGGAGGCCCGCTGGCCCGGGGCACAGGTGCAGGCGGCCTTTAGTACCGCCGAAGCGGCGCGCCTGGTCGGCGAAAGCGACCGGCCCGGCATGGCGGCCATCGGCAACGCTTTGTGCGCGGATCTCTACGGGCTTGTGGTGCTGGAATCGGACATCCAGGACGTGCCGGACAACGCGACGCGCTTTTTCGTAGTAGGAACGGAGAAGCGCGCGCCGACCGGCCGCGACAAGACTTCCATCGTTTTCGCGTTCGCGGTCGACCGCCCCGGAAACTTGTACCACGCGCTGGGCGAGTTTGCCCAGCGCGGCATCAACTTGACGAGGCTGGAGTCGCGCCCGGCCAAGCAGCACTTGGGGGACTACATCTTCTTCGCGGACCTGGAAGGCCACGCGCAGGATCCCATTGTGGACGAAGCCCTGCGAGCTGTCAGGCGGCTCTGCGCATACGTGAGGATCCTAGGCTCCTACCCGCGGGCAGATTACCCCCGGGGCGCAGCCACCCAAGGCGACGGCAAGACGGATTAGGCGCCCAAGGCTGACAAGTTGGCGGCAAGCCGCGCCGCAGGACAGCCGCCGCTGGCACAGCCGCAGCCCCGGGCGGCGCCTCCCGCGCTGCACCCGCACCCAACGCCGGCGGAGGCGCGCCGCGCTCGGCCCGTTAGGCGCATGTACTCCTTAGCCCGTGCGTTCATGACCTGTCGGCGCCAGAAATACGCCTCAAAGTGATGGCACGACACGGCCTGGCAGTCCAGGCAGCTGGTTCCCTTAAGATCCGCGCAGTCCCGCAGCACGCACTCGCCCTGGTCCAGGCTCGGGCAGCCGGGACAAACCCCGGCGATGTAAGCGCTGCACGTGTTGCACAACAGCCCGCATCGGGATATGATATCGCCCGGTTTCCGCCCGGGCGCGAAAGCCGTTTGTCCATTCGCCGCTGTCAAGGCGAAAGCCCCCTGCGTCTTGCAGGATGTCTTCAATATAACAGAAACGTCTCAACGGGGAAACCCGCGGTCCGCTGTCACCAGGTAGAGCAGGGTCGCGGTGGCCGGGATGAGGCTCGTCGCCGCGGCGACGACGCCGGAGTCGTTGACCGCCAACGCCACCAGGCTCGCCACCACCGCCCCGCGCACGCTCGTCACCAGATGGGGATGACGGCTTTGAAGGCGCCGGATCAACTGGCCGGGCCGGTGCAAGGCGACCGCGGAGATGCCGAGGCTCACCACCATCACCTGGGCCCAGATGGTCCAGTTGAGGAGCCGCACGTTCATCTGCAGCTTGCGCACCGCGATGTCCCAGAGTGCCTCCCACTGCCCACGGGCGAGCATCAGGGCCGCCCGGCCGAGATGTGACGGCTCGGCCCGCGCAGCCACGTCCACCCATGCGGCTGCCGCCAGCACCGCCGCAACCGCGAGGGCCGTGGCGACCGCGAAACGCCCGGCGGGCCATGCCAACCGCCCGCGCCACAACAGCATGACCGTTGCGCCGAACCCGCTCACCGCCGCGACGGTGCCGCCCACGTTGACTCCCAGGCCCGGAGCGGCCAGCACAAAGGACACGACGGCGTAAACGCCCACGGCAAGCCAGCGGAGACCTTTCCGCCCTGGAAACCGGTCCAACAGGCCGCCGGTGCCCACCAGCGCGGTGCCGATCAGGATGCCCATGTACTCGTTGCCGATGCCGTAAAACCGCGCGCCGGTGATAGGGTCGTAGCCCAGGATGGACGACTTGATCAGAGGGGCCCCGAGGATGACGTCCGCCACCAGCGCACCTACGGTAGCCAGCGACAGCCAGGCGAAGGGACCGATACCGTCCTGTCGCCCGGCCGCCCAGGCCACGGAAGCGAGGCTCACGGCCAAGAGCCCGATGACCGTCAAGCGCGCCGCCGGCGCCGCAGCAGGCAGCAAGGGCTCCAACAGGGGGACCAAGAGGACGGCAAGGGGCGCCGCCAACAGGAGCAGCAGCAGCCAACGCCAGGCTTCCAGGCGCGCCTCGGGACCCGGCGTCCGGGCCAGCGCCGCCCACGCCAGCCACGCCGTCCAACCCACAAAGACGGCGATGGCCAGGCCGATGAACGCCCGCACGACCGCCGGCCGCAAGGCATGCACAGCCGTGGCCCGCCGGTAGATGAGCGCCACCGCTTCCCACGGGTCACGTGGCATCGGCACGGTCCACGGCAAGTCCCGCCGCAGTGCGCTCAAGGAGGCGCCCACCAGGCCGCGGCCCGTGAAGGCGGCGGGTGGGTCCACCCCCAAGGCCGCCAACACCGTGGGTGCCACGTCGGTGTTGGTGACAATTCCGGCGCGGCGAGTAGTGGGGGAGGTGGCCAGCCGGGGTCCGTTGGTGCCGTCGCCCAGGGGCTTGATCGTCTCCGCGGACGGGTATCCAGGCAGGCCGGCTGCCGGTCGCGACCCCAGCGGAGCCCAGGCGATGGGGGTCAAGAGGAAATTGCGCCGCAGCGCCTCGGCGGGCGGGGAAGGCGTGACCAGCATGAGAAACGCTTCCGTTGCCCCATCGCGCGCCCACGCCTCTAGACGGCCGACAAAAGCATCGATCCGGCCGATGGCCTGTTGGCGCAGTGCCCGGAGCCGCTCCGGGGCGATCAGGTCCGAGTAGGCGTCCAGACGGGCCACGTCGCCGAGATCAACGACGATCAGGCCGGCATGGGGCGCGGCGGCAAGAAACGCTTCCCAGACGGCTTCATAGTCGGTGCGCCACCCAAAGGGCCATTCGGGATCGTCCGCGAGCGTGCCCCGGCCGATCGTCCCGAGGCCCACACGGCCCGAGCCGTCCATCGCGACGAGGGTGCCGTGCCGGCGAAAGGCGTCGTGAAGATCGGCATTGCCGATGACGGCCGTCTGCATGCCCGCGTCCCGGACCGCCTGTCCGAGCAGGCCGGGCACAATCCGGTCGGGCAAATCTGCGTTGCGGGCTGCCAATTCCGGCAGGCCCAAGTGAAGCACCTGATCGGTTCCGGGGTCCAGGCCGCTAAGGGCGCGGTACGTTTCCGCTGCCGGACGGTCGCGATACATGCCGCCCGCGTCAAAGGCGAGGCCGCCGGTGGGACCGGCGCGCGCCCTAGCCCCGGCGCCGAGGGTGACGTGGGCCGCGATCTGGGCGGTGCCGCCAGCCGTGCGCGCGTTCATCAGCCCGATGACGCCACCCCTGGCCATGACAGCCCGCAGGTTGGGCCAGGTGGGGCTGGTGAAATCTTCGACCGCTAAGGCGTCGACGACCAGCACGATGACTTGCCGTGCGCCGGCAGCCGGACTTGCCTCCACAGCAGGCGCCGCCTCCGCAGCGGCGAAGGCGGCGGAAAAGGAAAATGCTGCCTGGGCCAGCAACAACACTGTCCCAAGCAGCATTCCCTGCACGAGAACCGGTGCCAGGCTCCGGGCCGGGCACAACGGGGCGTCAGCGAGCGTAAAACTCGACGATGAGGGTCTCGTTGACCTTGATCGGGATCTCCTCGCGGTTAGGCATGCGCAGGAGCTTGCCCGAACGGTTCTCCTTGTCAACCTCAACGTACGGCACACTGGGCGGACCCGCCTCCAGCGTGGCGACCACCAAGTCCAGGTTGCGGGACTTCTCGCGCATGCCCACCACCTGGCCCGGCTGCACCTGGTAGGAGGGGATGTCCACCTTGCGGCCGTCTACGGTAACGTGGCCGTGGGTGACCAGCTGCCGGGCTGCCGGCAACGTGGGCGCGAGCCCCAGGCGGTAGACGATGTTGTCCAGCCGCGTCTCCAACAGCTGCAGCACCAGCTCGCCGGTGCGGCCGCGGTATCGGGCGGCCTTGCGGAACAGGTTACGCAGGTATGTCTCGGAGACGCCGTAGATCGCCTTCAGCTTTTGCTTCTCCAACAGCTGGCGCCCGTATTCCGACAGCTTGCGCCGGGGTCCCCGTCCGTGCTGGCCCGGGGGATAGGGCCGCTTCAAGGCCGGGCACTTGGGCGATCCGCAAATGGGTTCGCCAAGCCGCCGGCAAATGCGGTGCTTCGGTCCGGTGTTTCTTGCCATCGTCCTTCAATCCTCCGTATCCGCCTGTGATGTTCGCCAGCAGCCACGGGAACACACGGGGATTCACTCTTAATAAGGTATACATTCGGCGGCCGCGCATCAAGAGCTTTTTGCACCGCGGCTCGTCCACGGGGGACGCGGGCAGGAGGCGGCGCCCGCGTCAAGAAGAAGAGACACCCATGTACGCCCGCTGCGAGCCATCGGGCAACCGGGAGCGGGACGTCTCACGGGTGGAGGTCGGAGAACAAGCCGTGCCGCAGAAATTTTACCTTGGCGATGTGGTTCAAATGCGCAAAGCCCACCCGTGCGGCAGCGACCAGTGGGAAGTGATGCGCACCGGCATGGACTTTCGCATTCGCTGCCTGGGGTGCGGGCGCGTCGTCATGCTTCCCCGGCGCCGCTTTGAGCGGCAGGTAAAGGCCATCGTGAAACGCGTCATCGAGGACGAAGGCGCGTCGTAACCTCGCTCGTTCCTTCAGAAACGCGGATTGCCGGGGCATGGGCCCGGTGCTATAATACGGAGGCGGTATCCCTGCTCCAGGCCTACTGCGCCTGGAGCCACAGTCCAAAGGGAGGAGGTGAAGCCGCGGTGCGACCCTACGAAGCGATGGTTGTGCTGGAGCCCGGCTTGGCCGACGACGCCATGGAGGCGGTGTTGAACCGCATCACCGGCGCCATCACGGGCCAGGGCGGGGAAGTGACCCACCTGGACCGCTGGGGCAAGCGCCGTTTGGCCTACGAGATCGGTGGCCACACGGAAGGCTACTACGTCCTGATCAAGTTCCAGGGCAACCCGGCGGCGGCCATTGAGCTCGACCGCATCTTGCGCATTACCGATCCGGTCATGCGTCACCTGATCGTGCGCGAAGAGACGGGGCGCCGCAAGTCGACGGCGGCGGCCCAGGCGCCCGCGGCCCCGGCAGCGGAGGAGGCCCAAGCCGCTACAGAGGCGGAGGCCAACGCCGGTGCTGAGGCTGGCGCGAGCGCGGGCGGCACACAACCCGGCGCCCAGTCCGAGTGACGGGGCGGTGGTCGGCGACGGTGTGCGGCTGCCGGAGGGGCGGTTGGCCTTGACCGGCGGCTGCCGATGCGAGGGAGGGAAACTGCTTGCTTAACCGCGTCATTCTGATCGGCCGCCTCGTGGCCGATCCGGAGTTGCGCTATACCCAGGCGGG
>LZRQ01000151.1 GCA_002159155.1 Firmicutes bacterium ZCTH02-B6 | reverse complement strand
GGCCAGCACCCATTCTCCCGCCTCCCGCCGCAAAAGCCCCACGCTTTCGAGGGCGACGGCCGCGCCTTCGATCTCCGCCGGCTCCACGCCCATGCGGCGAGCCAGCTTGTCCACCAGCGTCCCGGCGGCGAGGCTCCCGTTGCCGGGCAGTGCGCCGCGCAGCGCGCCGACAGCATTATCGGCCTCGGCGAGACTGTAGAGGTTGATCCACAGCATGGCGGCCGTCGGGCCGATGAGAGGCTGGTAAGCTTCCAAGAGGGCGCGCGGCACCAAAAGCGGCCAGCTCCGGCGGGAGCCGCCGTCGTCTAGGCGGATGCCTTCCGTGGCCATGGACCGTGTCACCTCCTGGAGGCGTGGACGCGCGTTTCGGCCCGGGTTGACCCGATTCCTCCCGAACGGGCGGTCGCAGGCGTTCCGGGCGCGCCCTTCTCCCGGCGCCCGCGGGCGGCCCCCACTGCCCATGCCGCCAGCAAAAGCGCCCCGAGGGCCAAGTGCAAAGCGAAAGCTTGATGCAAAGCCATGACGTGGTGCGCGACAGGCCCGTAGGCCGGGATTGCCGCGCTTGTCCAGCGCTGCCAGCCCCACCCTGCCCAAAGGACAAGGCTCACAGCCAGGACGGTCCAGCGCCAGGCCGGTATCCTCCACCGCCTGCGGCCGGAAGCCATCTCCTCTCCTCCTTCGCGCAGGGGACGCCGCGCACCGGTGGGTCAGCCGTTGTCGGGCAGCCGGGCGTGGTCCTCCGGCGGGCCGCTCGCCTTCAGAGGCGGCCGCGTTTCCAGCCGGGCCCGCCGGGCGTGCCGTTCGAGAGCCAGTTGAATCAAGCGGTCGATCAGTTGCGGATAGGGCAGTCCCGAGGCTTCCCACAGCTTGGGATACATGCTGATGCGGGTGAAACCGGGCATCGTATTGATCTCGTTCACCCAGATTTCCTCGGTTTCCTTGTGAACAAAGAAGTCGACGCGGGCAAGCCCCGCGGCGTCGATGGCGCGAAAGGCATCCAGGGCCATCGCCCGCACCCGGTTGGCCGCACCAGGGCTGATCCGCGCCGGGATGACGAGCTCGGACCGGTCGTCCAGATACTTGGCGCGATAGTCGTAAAACTCGGCCGCCGGCACGATTTCCCCGGGGACGGACGCCTCGGGGAAGTCGTTTCCCAGCACGCTCACTTCGACTTCGCGGCAGTCCTCCGCCGCCCGCTCCACCAGTACCTTGAGATCGTAGCGCAAAGCGAGGGCGATGGCATCGTCCAGTTGTGCGGGTCCCGCGACGCGGCTGACACCGACGCTCGAGCCCAGGTTGGCCGGTTTCACGAAACACGGGAAGCCGATCTCATCGCCAACCTTCGCCCGCACCGCTTGGGGATCCCGCTCCCATTGGGCGGCGGTGACCACCAAGTAGTCGAGGACGGGCAGGCCAGCTTGTCGGAAAAGGGCCTTCATGAGCGCCTTGTCCATGCCTACCGCCGAGGCCGCTACCCCCGCCCCGACGTAAGGGACGCCGGCGAGCTCCAACAAGCCCTGGATAGTGCCGTCTTCGCCGTAGGGGCCGTGCAACACCGGGAAAAAGACGTCGATGTCGGCCAAAACCCGGGGGGTGCCCCGCCCGGGCGCGGGCGTGTCGTGGGACGCGGCCCCCGTAGCGGACGGCACTAGGGCGGGTGCACCGGGCTGAGGCAGGAGAGCCGCCGGCGACGCCAGCTGCGGCTTGCCTTCGATGAGCGCCCGCAGCGGGTCGCCTGACGCGATCCAGTGGCCCTCGCGGGTGATGCCGATGGGCACCACCTCGTACTTGTCCCGATCGATGGCCTGCATAATGCTCTGGGCCGACATCAGCGACACTTCATGCTCGCCGGAGCGCCCGCCGAAGATGATCCCTACCCGCAGCTTGCGCAACAGCAACCCCCCTGGCAGCCCCAAAGGGCCGCGTGCGATCATATGCCGAGGCAGCGCCACTCAAGCCCGTGGGCCCGGCAGCGCGGGCCCACGGACCGCGTTCCGCAACCGGGTCTAGTTGTTGGCCGACAGGATGGCCTGGGCCGCCGCGACCGCCTCGTCAGCAGAGGCATTGTACCCTTGGGCCCGCAGGGCGACGCTGAGGGCCGTCAGGCACAGGACCACGTTCCTCCACTGGCACGAGTTGCCCATCAGGCCAATGCGCCATGCCCGGCCTTTAAACTCACCGAGGCCGCCGGCGATTTCGAGGCCATAGTCGGTCAAAAGCTGCCGCCGCACGGCCAGCTCGTCGACGCCTTCCGGCACTCGCACCGCGGTGACCATGGGCGCTCGGTACTCGGGCGGTGCAATGAGCGTAAGCCCCATGGCTTCGAGCCCCGCCTGCAGGGCCCTGCCGAGGCGCATATGCCGCCGCCAGCGGTTTTCCCAGCCCTCTTCTTCGGCGATGCGCAGGGCCTCCCGCAAGGCGTACACCATGGAAATGGGAGCGGTGTGGTGGTACGCCCGGGCTTCCCCCCAGTAGTTCTCGATCATGGTCAGGTCCAGGTACCAGCTCTGGACCTTGGTGCGGCGCCGCCCGATGGCCGCCCTGGCGCGCTCGCTCATGGTCACGGGCGCGAGCCCCGGCGGGGCGCTCAGGCACTTTTGCGAACCGCTATAAGCCGCGTCCACCTGCCAGGCGTCCACCGGCACCGGGACGCCGCCGAGGGAGGAAACCGCATCTAGCACCACCAGGGCGTCGTAGGACCGGGCCAGCGCCGCGATCTCCTCCACCGGCTGCCAGACGCCCGTGGACGTCTCCACGTGCACCAGGGCCACAATCTTTACCCCGCCCTGCTTGAGGGCGTTTTCCACGTCCGCCGGGTCAACGGTGCGGCCCCAAGGAGCGTGCACCACGATGGCCTCGGCACCGGTGCGCTCGACGATGTCCACCATGCGCTGGCCAAATGCGCCGTTGACGCAGATGACCGCCCGATCGCCGGGTTCCAGCAAGTTGACCAGGCACGTCTCCATGCCCGCGCTGCCGGTGCCTGACATGGCCACGGTCAGATAGTTGCTGGTGGCGAAGGCGGAGCGGATCAGGTCGCGTGTGTCGTTCATGATGTTGAGAAAATCGGGGTCCAGGTGGCCGACGACGGGCGTGGCCAACGCCCGCAGCACCCGAGGGTCGAGCTCGGTGGGACCGGGGGCCATGAGGATGCGGCGCCCGGGCCGCAGCTCCCCGTACCGCTTGTCAGACATGCCAGTTGTGCCTCCTTGAAAAGATCGGGCAAGATTCAGCGTCCCGCATCCAGCGCTTCCAAAAGGGCATCGCGCATGACGGCCACCGGCGGCGGCCGCCCCGTCCAGCGCTCAAAGGCCGCCGCGCCTTGGTAAAGAAGCATTCCCCATCCCGGCACGACCCGCAGTCCCCGGCGCCGGGCCGCTGCCAGCAAGGGCGTTTCCGGTGGTGTGTACACAATATCGCATACAATCAACGGCGGACGGAGCCAGCTTTCCGGCACAGGCGGAGCGGCGGGCGCTTCGCCCCCGCTGCTCTCCCCGGCCATGCCGGCCTTCTCCATGCCCGCGGGTGTCGTCTGAACCAGGAGATCCGCCGCGGCCAGCTCGTCCTCGAGCAATGGACTGCCAACGGGCACGGCCTCCGCCTGGGCGCCACGGCTTCGCACCACGCTCGCGAGCTCTTGCGCCCGGGCCACAGTGCGGTTGGCGACGACGATCCGGGTCGCTCCGGCGTCGGCCAAGGTTACCGCCACGGCCCGGGCGGCGCCGCCGGCACCGAGGATGACGACGCGGCTGCCCGCCGGGTCAAACTCGGCCCCCTCCCAGAGGCTTTGCAGGAAGCCGAGGCCGTCGGTGTTGTCCCCCACGAGCCACCCGTCCCGGTTGATGACGGTATTGACCGCGCCGATGGCCGCCGCGGCCGGGGTCAACTGATCAAGAAAGGGGATGATCGCCGTCTTGTGGGGGATCGTCACGTTGAAGCCCCGCACCGACAGCGCCCGCAGGCCCGCGACAGCCGCTTCCAGATTTTCGGGCCGCACGGCAAACGGCACGTAGACCCAGTTCATATCGAGGTGCGCGAAGGCCCGGTTATGCATCAGTGGCGACAGGGAGTGGGCCACCGGCCAGCCTATGATGCCTACTACCGCCGCTTCGCCCGTCAAGTCGCGCGCCCGCGCGTCAGGCACCTCTGGCCGCCTCCTCTTGCGCAAACACGTGCGGCAAAATGTCTCCCACGGTGGCGACAGCCACCACTTCCACCCCCGCAAGCCCGGCGCCGATCTCGGCGGCGTTGTCCGCCGGGATCAGGACCCGCTTTAAGCCTGCCCTCCGGGCACCGTGCAGCTTTTCGTAGACACCGCCCACAGGGCGGATGAGGCCTTGGATGGAAATCTCGCCCGTCATGGCCGTGTCCTGCCGCACCGGGCGCCCCTGGATCGCGCTCAAAACCGCGACAAAAATGGCCGCTCCCGCGGAAGGGCCATCGATGCGCCCTCCGCCCACCACGTTGACGTGCACGTCCCAGTCGGACAAGTCGATGCCCGCCACCTTGCGCACGACGGAAGCGACGTTGAACACCGAGTCCCGGTACATGGTGCCGGCCGTCTCGTTGAACCGCACCTTGCCTTTGCCCGGCTCCCGGGCTGGGAAGGCTACCGCCTCGATCTCCACGACCGAACCGACGTAGCGGCTGACGCCTAGACCTAATGCCCGCCCGATTTCCGACAGGGGACCGATCCGCGTCGGCGACAAGCTCGACAAGCGGCTCAGATGGGCCACCTCGGTCACATCCTCGGCGCGAATCCGTACAGGCTGCCGGCCGCCGGTGCGGTGCAAGACAAGGCTGTAGGCGTCGGCCAAAAGCCGAGTCGCCATGCGGCCCTCAGCGATGTAGCGGCCGATGCGCGCCGGCACGTCCGCGTCCAACTCCACCCCGAGGCGCTCCGCGGCCTGCATGACGATCTGGCATACCTGCTCCTCGGTGAGCGGGTCAAAAAACACTTCCGCGCAGCGGGAACGAAGGGCGGGGTTGATCTCGTCGGGCGAGCGCGTCGTCGCGCCAATGAGGACAAAGTCGGCGGGCGCCCCTTCCTCAAACAGCTTGCGGATGTACCGTGGCACCTTGGGATCGTCGGGATCGTAGTACGCGGAGTCAAAATACACCCGCTTATCCTCAAGCACCTTAAGCAGCTTGTTTTGCAGCAGCGGATCCAACTCGCCGATCTCGTCGATGAAAAGCACGCCGCCGTGGGCCTCGGTCACCAGGCCCGGTTTCGGCTCGGGAACGGCGCTATCGGCCAGCTCCCGGCGCGCGCCCTGGTAGATGGGATCATGCACCGAACCCAAGAGCGGGTTTGTCACTTCCCGCGGGTCCCAGCGCAGGGTGGCGCCGTTGACCTCGACAAAGGGCGCGTCCTCAGCAAAAGGAGTGTACGGGCGCCGCTTAGCCTCCTCAAGCACCAGCCGCGCCACCGTCGTCTTGCCGACGCCCGGCGGGCCGTAAATCAGTACATGCGATGGGAACGGCGAACACACCCTGGCCATGAGCGCCTCGATGGCCCGCTCCTGGCCGACGACCTCGCTTAAGGAACGCGGGCGCAATACCTCCGCCACCGAGCGCGACAGGCGGCGCTGGTCCAGCTTTTCCAGGGTCGCCAGCTTCTTGAGGGTGTGAGCGTTGTCGGGACCCGTCTCCTCTTTGAGCACCTGCAGCCGCAGCTCCTGAAGGTATTCCTCGTGCCGGGCCTGCATGCGCTCCGCGACCCGCTGCTCGATTTGAGCTTCCAGGTGCTTGCGCGCGAGGAGGTCCGCGACGGCCTCCTCCAGCTCATCCAGGGCTTCCGGCAGCCGGTCGGGCTCCGGCGGCTGGTCGATGGTCGGGTCTTCATGGATGAGGCGCTGCAACGCGACCAGCTGCCGGCCCGGATCCTCCGCGCGCATGTCTTGCAGGGCATTGAGCTTGCCGGCCTTGAGCACCAACCGGTCCGAACCGTGAATGCGCGCCATAAGCTCCCACAGCGCTTGGATGCGACGGCGCACCAACTCGTCCCCGGCGCGGCGCAAAAGCTCCGGCGCCGCGGCCCGCCCTTCAGGGCGCGGCCGCTTGAAAATGCCCATCAGGCTTCTCCCACCACGGTGACCGCCAGCGTGGCCTGCACGCCGGGGTACAGTTTCACCGGGATTTGGTAGCTGCCCACCTGCTTGATGGGCTCGTCCAGCTCGATGCGGCGCTTGTCGACGGTGATTCCATGGCGCTCCAGCTCCTTGGCCAGGTCGCCGCTGGTCACCGAACCAAACAAGCGGCCGCCTTCGCCCGCCTTGACCTTGATCTGCAGCCGCAGGCCCGCGAGCTTCTGGGCGATGGCCTGGGCTTGCTCCTCCTCTCGCTGGCGCTTGCGGCTTTGCGTGGCCAACTCCTGCTCCCGCTGCCGGAGGTTGGCGGTGCTGGCCTCGGCGGCCAGCCCCCGGGGAATCAGGTAGTTGCGGGCATAGCCCTCGGCCACGTCGATTACATCATTTTTCTTGCCCAGGTTCTTGACGTCTTTCAGCAGGATGACCTTCATCCGCCCCGTCTCCCCCCAGGCGCCGCGGGGGCGCCTTGACTACTTGTCGACTACGTCTCGCCACCTGTCCCGGCCTCCGGCCTGCTCCCGTCTGGTTGCGGGGGAAGCCGGCGAAAGTTGAACCACGTGTCCAAAACGCCGGTCCACGCCGCAACGGCCGGCGCCACGATAAACACCAGCCCGAGCACCAAGACGCGCCCCACAGCCGGCAGTCGCCGCTCCAGCAAGTACCAGCCCACTGCCAAGCCTTGGGCGGCAAACAGCAAGTGGAACATGACCCGCATGTTTTCCCCGGCGATGATCAACCCCGCGTGGCCCATGGCAGATCCTGCGAGCAAGAGGCCTTGGCCGGCGACAAATCCGAGCGCCAGCGGCCACGGAAACCGCCACCGGGCAAAGGGCGGGAACCACGGGGGATCGTCTCCTAACCGCACCAAAAAGGCCCGTGTCAAAGCCATGTCAACGGCCGCCACGCAGCTGGCCGCCGCGACCAGCGTTCCCGGCAAGAAGGGCCTTACCAGGGGAAAGCTGCGCTCGGCGCTTTCGATCATAAGCCGCCAGTCGGCCAACGCCTCGGCCGCAGGCGCGCTCTGGGCGGCCTGCTCCATCAAGGTCCTGGCCAACAGCAGAGAGTTGTCGATGAAGACCGCCACGAGGTCGACTCCGTGTACAAGGTGCACCCAAAGCCACGTGGCGGCTCCCGGCAGCACCGCCGCCAGCACGGCCATCCACAACGTCCGGCCGGCGCTGATCCCTTCCCGCCAAGCACCGCCGATGACAAGGCCGATGAGGCCCAGCGTCACCGGTGCGACCATGACCCCTAGGAGCGAGTATCGCAGCTGCGCCGCAGGCAGGACGTGCGCCAAGCCCGCGAACACCTGCTGTTCGACCCACCCGACCAGCAACACGGCCAGCGCCGCCGTTGCCACACTGAGGCCATAGCCGTGACGATAGGCCAGGACGGCTACCGGAACCGGAGCCACAAGCCACACGGGAAGCGGGAAAAGAGCTCCGAGCAACGCCATCAGGACGGTGAGGACGGCCAACACAACGCCGTCCGCGGCGCGCCCCTGTTCGGACGGCCGCTCGGGATCCATGCCGTTCACCCCGCCCCGTCCTCTCCAGCAGAAGAAATGCGCAGAAGGTCCAGCGGAAACGCGCCGCCGTCCACGCCGGCCGGCGCTCCTCGGGCAACCCCGATCGGTTGGCGGTCCATACTTTGGCAGGGGGCGGCGACATCCAGCACCGCCACCACCTCCGTCTTCCGGCCCAACTTCGGCACCAAAGCTTACCCTTCCTTCACCCCGCGCATGACGCCGGGGAGTGGAAACTTCGCGAACAGAAATGGAATCTACTGAGAGAAGCCTGAACAGGTATTGACCGCAACGCGACAAAGGGTGGACCAAAAGGCCCACCCTTTGCTGCTCCTGTTATAAAACCGGCTGCACCCTCAGTCGGTGGTATAGGGCAGCAGGGCCAACTGCCGGGCCCGCTTGATAGCCACCGTGAGCTGGCGCTGGTGCCGGGCGCAATTGCCGGTGATGCGCCGCGGCAGGATCTTGGCCCGCTCCGTCAAGTAACGGCGCAGGCGGCCGGTTTCCTTGTAGTCGACGTAGTCGATCTTGTCCACGCAAAATGCGCAGACCTTCTTCTTGCGCTTCCGATCGCGCCGCATGCCTGTCCCTCCCGTTTAGAAGGGGACCTCGTCCTCTTCAAAGCCGTCAAAGGGGTCCACTGCCGCGCCCGGGTCAGGTCGGCCGTCCTTGGGCCAGTCGAGGAAGCGAACGTTGTCCGCCACCACCTCGGTGACCCAGCGGGTCGAGCCGTCCTGCGCCTGGAAGGAGCGATTTTGCAGGCGGCCCTCAACGGCTACAAGGCGCCCCTTGCTCAGATTGTGCGCACACGTCTCCGCGAGCTTCCGCCAGGTGACGACGGGAAAGAAATCGGTTTCCCGATCGCCCTGCTGGTTGCTGAAGGGCCGGTCCACGGCGATGCGAAAGTTGGTCACCG
>LZRQ01000150.1 GCA_002159155.1 Firmicutes bacterium ZCTH02-B6 | reverse complement strand
GCGCAGCACCCAGCGCCTTTGAGTCGCCGGTTCTCCAGCCCGGGGACCAGTGGTCGTTTGTCTTTACCGAGCCGGGAGAGTATTCGTTTATCTGCACGGTGAGCGCCCATCAGCTCATGGGCATGGTAGGAAAGATCATAGTGGGAGAATTCCCGCGCGTCGCCGACGGGTCTTCCAGGTGACGAAAGGTTTCGCCAAATACGAAGCCCCGGGGCGGTCCGGTGTAGGCCGGCGGACGTGCCCCGGGGCTCTTTGTTGCTCGCCTTAAACCCAGCCCCTCGCCTTGAGGGCGGCAGCCACCCGCTCCAGTGCCGCCATGTACGCGGCCTCCCGCAGGTTGACCCGGTGGTGGTCGGCCAGGCGGAACACCCGCTGGCACGCTTGCACCATGGCCCGCTCCAGGCGGCGGTTGACCTTCTCCTCGCTCCAGTACCAGCGGTTGAGGTTTTGCACCCACTCAAAGTAGGAGACCGTGACCCCGCCGGCGTTGGCCAGGATGTCGGGCACAACGGTGATGCCTCGCTTAAATAGTATCGGATCGGCTTCCGGCGTGGTGGGCCCATTGGCGGCCTCCACGACGAGCCGGGCTTGGATCTTGGGCGCGTTTTGCGCGGTGATGACGTTTTCCAGTGCCGCCGGGATGAGGATGTCGCACTTGAGGGTCAATAGCTCCTCGGGCGGGATCTCCTGGCTGCCCGGGAAACCGCGCACGCTGCCGGTGCGCCGCTTATGCGCAAGGAGCGCCACCGGGTCCATCCCGCGCGGGTCGTAGGCCGTCCCTGTGGAGTCGCTGACCGCGATGATCCGCACGCCCAGTTCATGCAGCATGCGGGCGCTGATACTGCCGGCGTTGCCGTAACCCTGGATGACGGCCGTGGCGCCTTCCAGTTCCCAGCCTTGATGTCGCGCGGTTTCCCGGGCGGCGACGACGCAACCGAAGGCAGTCGCCTCCGACCGTCCGGCCGAACCGCCCAACACCAGCGGCTTGCCCGTGATCACGCCCGGCTGGTCCTTGCCCACGATGCGGGAGTACTCGTCCATCATCCAGCCCATGACTTGCGCGTCGGTGTAAACGTCGGGCGCGGGGATGTCCAGCTCGGGCCCGAGGACGGAGGCGATGGCCCGCACGTAGCCGCGGCTCAAGCGCTCCAGCTCCCCGCGGGACATGGCCTTGGGGTTGCAGACGACGCCGCCCTTGCCGCCGCCAAAGGGGAGCTGCATCACGGCGCACTTAAAGGTCATCCACATGGAGAGGGCTTTGACCTCATCGAGGGTGACGTCCGGGTGGAAGCGTATGCCGCCCTTGGCCGGCCCGGTGACGAGGGTGTGCTGCGAGCGGTAACCGATGAAGGTGCGCAGGCTGCCGTCGTCCATGCGCACGGGGATGGACACGACGACGACCCGCTCCGGCTCCTTCAGCACCTCGTACACCGCACGATCGAGGCCGAGTTGGTCGACGGCGGTGAGCAGCTGGCGCTGCGCATTGAGGAAGGGGTTGGCGTGCTGTACCATCGTCTCGACGTTCATGGGGACATCCTCCTGAGCCCGGCAGGGGAAGGGGCCGGGGCGAGATATGTAGATAAACCATTTTACTATAAATGTCGGCTGGGATTCGGCGCCCGGGATTTTCCGTCCTGCGGACTGAAGAAGGTATGTTGTATACTTCACGCCCGTCTGTATGTTGTATACTTGCCGCCAGCGTGCGGGGCCGGGCTGGAGCCGTCTGCGGACCGCTCCGGCGATTGACTTACATACGGCCCGGCGGTATGCTGGGACTTGGGTAGACCGACGCGTCAGTCTAGTGCGCGGGCGGTTCCGTGAGAGCCAGAGGCGGTGTCTTTGATGGACAAATCCCAGGCGGGTTCCGCCGAATGGGTGGACTCGGCGGCGGAATCCGAAACGAAGCGCCGCATCCTGCAGGCGGCGGCCGAGGTGTTCGCGGATAAGGGCTACTACGCCACCGCCGTCGATGACATCGTGCGCGCTTCGGACACGTCCAAAGGTTCCTTTTATCACTTCTTCCCCAACAAGCAGGGCATCTTTTTGTCCCTCGTGGACCACTTGTACACGATGTTGCTCCGCCGCGTGGAAACCGCGATCGAGCATGAGCGGGGCGCCCTCAACAAGGTGGACGCGGCGCTGCGGACGGTGCTTGGGGAGTTTGCCCGCCACCGGCGGTTGGCCCGCATCTTGCTTATTGAAGCCGCCGGCCTTGGTCATGCCTTCAACGACAAGCTGTTCCAGCTCCACGCTGGGTTCGCCGGGCTGATCAAAGGGTATTTGGACCGGGCCGTGGCCGAGGGCAGCATCCCGCCCGTGGACACGGAGTTGGCGGCTTACGCGTGGCTGGGGGCGATCAACGAAGTCGTAACGCGCTGGCTGTACACAGGCAAGCCCGATCCCTTGGAGCGGGCGCTGCCCGAACTGCGGGCCATGCTCCTGCGCAGCGTCGGCGCGGATCCAAAAGGAGGCGCCGGCCAATGATCCCGCAAGCGGCCGTGGCGTCGGCTGAGGCGGCGTGGACGCCGCAGGAGGGCACGCGCCTGGTCAGCCTGGTGGCTGCCGCACCGGCAGCGGATCCGGTGCGGGTTTTCGAGGAGGCCGTGGCGCAAGGCCGGGACGCGGTCTTTTGGTATCTGCCTTCGCAGGCTTTTGCCCTGGTCGGCGCGGGGGCGGTGGCCACCTTGGCGGCTGACGGAAACCAGCGGTTCGGCGCGGTAGCCCGCGCCTGGCAGGCGCTGGCCGAGACGGCTTGGTGCTGGCTGGACCAAGGGCATGGCAGCGACGGCGGAGAGGCGCTGCACAGCCAAGGTGGCCCGGCGGCGGGACCCGTGGCTATCGGCGGGTTTGCGTTTGCGGCTGGGGACCACGAAGGGCCGTGGGCCCCGTTTGGAGACGCCCACTTTTGGGTGCCCCGCTGGGTGTACCGCCTAGAAGGGGAGCGGGCATGGGTGCATGTGCAGGCCAAAGCGGCGCTTGAGGACGACTCCTCCGCCGCCCGGCGCCTGGTCGAGGCGGAGCTGGACGCCTGCCGGGTGGGATTGGCTGGGGCCTGGACGGAGACGAGTAGCGCCCGCGCAAGCGGCGGTGCAGAGAAGTCTCTGGTCGAAGAGAACGCCGTCGAAGCCGCTGTTGCGGCCCCCGGCAAGCTTGCAGTCGCACGGCGCGATGTCACAGCCAAGGAGAGGTGGCTCGCGGCGGTGGACGCGGCGGTGCAGGCCATCCGGGCGGGACAGCTCCAAAAGGCAGTGCTCGCCCGCACCGTGGAAGTCAGCACGCCGGGCGGCTTTGCGCCGGGACCGGCCTTGCGTTACCTGCGAAAGCACTATCCTGACTGCTATATCTTCGCGGTGGCCAAAGACGGCCGCTGCTTCCTCGGAGCGACCCCCGAGCGCCTCGTCCGGCTGCACGGCGGCGAAGTGCGGGTCGCCTGCCTGGCTGGCTCCATCGCCCGGGGCACAACGCCCGATGAGGACCGCAGGCTCGGGGAGGCCTTGCTGGGAAGCGCCAAGAACCGCCACGAGCACCAGCTGGTGCTGCAGGCAATCGTCGGGGCCCTCGCGCCTTTGTGCGCCGGGATCGAGGCGCCAGCCGAGCCTGCGTTGCTCAAGTTCGCCAATGTGCAGCACCTGTATACGCCCGTGCGGGCCCGCCTCGCGGCGGGGGCCAGTCTTTTTGACCTGGCAGAGCGCCTGCACCCGACGCCGGCCATGGGCGGGCATCCGACGCGGGAAGCTTTGGCCCTCATCCGCCAGCTGGAAGCCGCCGACCGGGGATGGTACGCGGGGCCCGTGGGCTGGGTGGATGTCAATGGTGAGGGCGAGTTTGCCGTCGCGATCCGCTCGGCGCTGCTGCACGGTGAGCGGGCGTGGCTGTACGCGGGCTGCGGGATCGTGGCCGATTCGGACGCGGAGAGCGAGTTTGAGGAGTCGTGCCTCAAGCTGCGCCCGATGCTGGCGGCGTTGGGGGCGAACGGATGATGAACCCGCAACAGACCATTCATGCCTTCGTAGGTGCTTTCATCGACGAACTGGTCCGGGCGGGCGTGCGCCACGTTTGCATCTGCCCGGGCTCCCGCTCGACGCCGCTAGCCATGGTGTGCGCGGCGCAACCGGGGTTGCGGGTGTGGATGCACGTGGACGAGCGCTCGGCCGGCTTTTTTGCGCTGGGGATGGCGCGAGTGCTGGGTGAGCCGGTGGCCCTCGTCTGCACCTCTGGCACGGCGGCGGCCAATTTTCTCCCCGCCGTGGTGGAGGCGTATTACTCGCGCGTTCCGCTGATCGTGCTCACCGCGGATCGGCCCCACGAGCTGCGGGATGTGGGGGCCAACCAAACGATGGACCAGGTGCGGCTGTATGGGACGCATGTGAAGTGGTTCGTGGACATGCCGTTGCCTGAAGCGACCTCCACCATGCTGCGCTATGCCCGCACGTGCGCCAGCCGGGCCGCGGCGTTGGCCCGCACCGCACCGGCCGGGCCCGTTCACCTCAACTTCCCCCTAAGGGAGCCCCTTGTGCCCCTGCCGGGCCCCTTGCCCGACGCGGCGCAAGCGGCCCCGTCGGCGTGGACAGGCCGTGCCGACGGCGAGCCGTACACCGCCGTCGCGGCGGGCGAGCGCACGTTGCCGGGTGAGGCGGTCAAGGAGCTCGCCGCCGAGTTGGGCGCTGCGCGCCGCGGCGTGATCGTCTGCGGACCCGATACGCCAGCGGACGCGGCGGGTCCCATCGTGAATCTCGCCTGGCGGCTCGGGTGGCCGGTGCTGGCCGATCCCCTTTCGGGACTGAGGGCGGTGCCCGCATCGGAAGGTGGGCGGGCGGCGGATGAGGGGCACACGTTGCTTGATCACCCGGTGATCGACGCCTACGACGTGTTTCTCCGGGACAGGCGCGCGGTAGAGGCTCTCGTGCCCGAGGTCATTTTGCGCTTTGGAGCGTTTCCGGTCTCCAAGCCGTTGCTTTTGTACCTTGAACGGTGGGCCGAGAAGCGTCAAATCGTGGTGGATCCCGGTGCTCAATGGCGGGATCCGCTCTTGGCCGCGGGCCGCATGGTTTACGCCGATCCGGCCGGGCTGTGCCGGGCCTTGCTGGAACTGGATCTGGATCTGCACCGGGAACTGGACATAGCGCTGGATCGACCGGCCCTTGGGGGTCCGGAGACCTCCGGCGCGGGCGGTGCCCGCCGCAGCTGGCTGGGCGCGTGGCAAGCCCTCAACCGGGCGACGAGAGAGCGGCTTGTTGAGCAGGTAGAAGCCTTGTCCGAGCCCTTTGAGGGACGGGTTTTCCACGAGCTGGCGGCGCTGCTGCCTGCCGGCACGGTGCTGTACGTGGGGAACAGCATGCCCATCCGGGACATGGACGCGTTTTTCCCGTGCATTGGGCGGCCGGTCCGGGTGTTGGGCAACCGTGGGACGAGCGGGATCGACGGTGTCGTTTCCTCCGCTCTTGGCGCGGCGGCCGCGGTCGACGGCCCCGTGGTGCTCGTCCTTGGAGACCTTTCCTTTTATCACGATCTCAACGGGTTGTTGGCCGCGAAGCTGCACCGCCTCAATGTCACCATCGTCGTCATCAACAACGACGGCGGCGGGATCTTCTCGTTTTTGCCCCAGGCGGCCCATCCCGAGCATTTTGAAACCTTGTTCGGCACGCCTCTCGGTCTCGACTTCCGCCCGGCGGTGGAGATGTACGGCGGGAGGTTTGCGCGGGCGAGCGATTGGGACGCTTTCCGGCACGCCGTGGGACAGGCTGTGGTCACGCCGGGGCTGGACGTCATCGAGGTGGTGACCCAGCGGGAGCGCAACTGGGCGCTGCACCGGCAGGTGTATGACGCGGTCCTTCAAGGCTTGGGAAGCGTGCTGGACGCGGCGGTGTCAGGCTCTGAGGTGCCACGTTCGTGATGCGTATTGGCGTCAACGGCCTCACGTACAGGGTGCAAGTGACCGGGGATGGCCCGCCCCTTTTGCTGCTGCACGGCTTCACCGGCAGCGGCGACTCGTGGGCGCCGCTGGTGCCGTTCTTTGCGGCGCGTTATCGTACGATCGCGCCCGACCTCGTCGGTCATGGGGAAACCGACGCCCCCGCGGACCCCGAACGTTACCGCATGGAGCGGTGCGTCGAAGATCTGGTGGCCATCCTGGACGCCCTCGCGGTGGACCGGTGCCACGTGTTGGGCTACTCCATGGGCGGCCGGGTGGCGCTGCACCTGGCGCTGGCGGTCCCCGAACGGGTGTGGACGTTGGTCCTGGTCGGGGCATCCCCGGGCATCCCTGACCCGGCGGAGCGGGCAGCCCGGGTCAAGCAGGATGAAGCCCTCGCCGCCTACATCGAGCAGGCGGGCATCGCGGCCTTTGTCGAGCGCTGGGAGCAGTTGCCGCTGTTTGCGACGCAAAAGCGGCTGCCGGAAGCGGTGCGGGCGGCCATCCGGGCCCAGCGGCTGCGCAACCGGCCGGAAGGGCTGGCCAACAGCCTGCGCGGCATGGGCGCCGGGGCGCAGGTGCCGCTGGTAGATCGGTTGCACGAGGTGGCCATGCCATGCCTGCTCATGGCGGGGGAGCTGGATGAAAAGTACCGGCGACTCGTGGGTGAGATGGCGGAACGGATGCCCCGGGCGGAGACGGCCATCGTGGCCGGGGCGGGCCACGCGGTGCACGTGGAGCAGCCGGAAGCTTTTTTGCAGCGGGTGTTCGCGTTTTTGAGCAGCTATGCCGGCCCGCAAGACACGCCGGCGAGAGCTGGTGGTGCGGGGGCCGGATCCCAGGAGGATTCACCGGAAGAAAGGTAGGAGAGGCATGTCGTCGATCCAGTGGCAAACCGTCAAAGAGTACACCGATATTCTCTATGAAAAGGCCGAGGGGATTGCGAAAATCACCATCAACCGTCCCCACGTGCGCAACGCGTTCCGGCCGCTGACGGTCATGGAGATGATGGACGCGTTTGCCGATGCCAGGGATGACCGCAGCATCGGGGTCGTGATCCTGACCGGAGCCGGCACGCAGGCGTTCTGCTCCGGCGGCGACCAGAAGGTGCGGGGCGACGGGGGATACGTGGGTGACGACCAGATCCCGCGCCTCAACGTCTTGGACCTCCAGCGGCAGATCCGGTACTTGCCCAAGCCGGTTATCGCCATGGTGGCGGGGTACGCCATCGGTGGGGGACATGTGTTGCATCTTGTTTGTGACCTGACCATCGCGGCCGAGAACGCCATCTTTGGCCAGACCGGGCCCAAGGTGGGCAGCTTTGATGCGGGTTATGGGGCGACACTTTTGGCCCGCACCGTCGGGACCAAGAAGGCCAAGGAGATTTGGTTCCTGTGCCGCCAATATACCGCCCAGGAAGCGCTGGAAATGGGGCTGGTCAACGCGGTGGTGCCCCTGGACAAGCTCGAGGAGACGACGGTCCAATGGGCCCGGGAGATTCTCAAGAAGAGCCCGACGGCCATAAGGTTCCTGAAGGCTGCATTTAACGCGGATACTGACGGCCTCGCGGGGCTGCAGCAGCTGGCCGGCGATGCGACGCTGCTGTTTTACTTGACCGACGAGGCTAAAGAAGGGAAGAATGCGTTCATTGAGAAGCGCGAACCCGACTTCTCCAAGTTCCCCAGGTTCCCATAACCCCAGGCCCGTCGCGGCTGCCCGGCCGTCGCCAGCGGTTGCAGCGCCCGGCAGCGCGAGTCAGCCGGCTCCCGGCGGACGCCCGGGGCCTGTGCAGGTCTGGATTCTCGCCGCGCGGGTGCCGACGCTGCCCGCCGCGGTCGTGCCGGTGCTGGTCGGCAGCGCCACCGCATGGAAGGCCGCCGGCGTGTTTCACCCGGGCGCGTTTTTGGCCGCGCTGGTCGCGTCGCTCTTGATCCAAATCGGGACTAACCTGGCCAACGACCTGTTTGACTTCAAGCGCGGCGCCGACACCGAAGCCCGCACCGGGCCCGTACGGGTCACCCATGCGGGGCTGTTGACGCCGACCCAGGTGGCGCGCGGGACGGCGGTCTGTTTTGGCCTCGCCTTTTTGGTCGGCCTGTATCTCGTCTACCGGGGCGGGTGGCCGGTCCTTGCGGTGGGTGTGGCGTCGATCGCGGCCGGCATGCTGTACACCGCCGGACCGTGGCCGTTGGCGTACCACGGCCTCGGGGACGTGTTTGCCTTCCTATTTTTCGGCGTCGTGGCGGTGGTGGGCACTCACTACGTGCATGCCTTGTCTCTGGCCCCGCTGGCCTGGGCGGCATCGCTGCCGGTCGGGTTTCTGGTCACGGCGATCCTGGTCGTCAACAACCTGCGGGACATCCCCACCGACCGGGCGGCCGGCAAGCGCACCCTGGCGGTGCGGCTCGGGGACCGGGGTACCCGGGTGCAGTATGCCGCGCTGGTGGCCGGGGCGTACGCGGTGCCGCTGGGGCTGTCGCTTGCAGGGGCGCGGGGTCCATGGGTCCTATTGCCTTTTCTGTCGCTGGCGGTGTCCTTGCCGCTGGTCAAGACCGTGCTGGGCGGCGCCACCGGCGCGGCGCTGAACCCGGTGCTGAAAGGCACAGGCCGCCTGCACCTGGTGTTTGGCTTGCTCTTTGCGGTCGGGCTGCTTTTGAGTTGAGAGGGGTCAGCGG
>LZRQ01000149.1 GCA_002159155.1 Firmicutes bacterium ZCTH02-B6 | reverse complement strand
CACGCATGCGGACCACGTGTTCGGTTTCGACGACCTGCGCCGCTTCAACCACCTGCAAGGGAAACCGATTCCGGTCTACGGTGCGCCGGACGCCCTCGGCGAACTGCAGCGCATGTTTGCCTACTGCTTCCGGCCGCCGCAGCCAGGCGGCTCTAAGCCCGAAGTGGAATTGCACCCCATCGACGGTGCGTTTTCCATTGGAAGCCTCACCTGTACCCCCGTTCCCGTCTGGCACGGAAAGATGCCGGTCACGGGCTGGCGCATCGGCCGGATGGCGTATGTTACCGACGTGAGCCGCATCCCAGACCAGTCCCTTGCGCTGCTCGAGGACCTGGATGTGCTGGTGTTGGGTGCTCTTCGCTTTCGCCCCCATCCGACCCACATGTCGATCGGCGAAGCTTTGTCGCTGATCTCGGACCTCAAACCGAGACGGGCGTTTTTGACCCACCTGTCCCACGACGTGGACCACGCCCTCACCGACCAGCAACTGCCCCCTGCGGTGCGTCTTGCCTACGATGGCCTGACGGTCCTCGTGCCCGACCCTGACGATACCCCCTAAACAAACAAAAATCCCGAGACACGGCCGCTTTCGCTGGCCATAATTGGGCAGGAAACATTGCCCTCGGCACGAAGTGCTTGGGAGATATGGGGTTTGCTGTGCGCGGGTCATCGTCCCGCGCCGGACGTATGAGGAGGAACCCGGCGTCGATGCACGGATGGCGCTCGATCATCGGCTCGTTCATCCTGCCCGTGGCGGCCATGCTGCTGCTGGTAAGCACGGCGCGACTGCAGGAAGCGGATCTCCCGGAGCTGACCCTTGACGAGATCGTCCACCACGTGGAGGCCAAATTGAGAACCATTAAGGAAATCGAGGTCACTGTCGAAGTGAGCCAATACAACGCCACCGACGGGAGCGTCACGCCCGGGCGCGGGCGACTGCTCGCGGTGTTGCCGGACCTTTACCGGTTTGACTGGCTTGAGCCCGACATGCTGGCCGGCTCTATTTTGCTCGTCGACGTGGCGAAAAACGAAGCGCGCCAGTACAACCCCATCCGGGAAGAGATCATCGTCCAGCGCTGGGATCTCCTCGCTGAACAACAAAATCTCGGGGCGGAGATCAATCGCTGGCTTTCCTTGCCAAACCCCGAAGACTACGAACTGTCTCTGGGCGGCGTAGGGTACAACGACAGCCACCCCCATTACGTCGTCCTCGCTCGTCCGGTGCGCGACCCGCGACAGCTATACGAGTTTTTCGTGCACCCCGACTCCTGGATGATCAGCCAATTCCGGTACTACGACGTGGACGGCCGGCTCGCACTGCACGCGGTTTTGCGCGACGTGCGCATCAACGCCGGCCTGGACGAGGACCTCGTGCGTTCCTTGCCTGAGGCCATCGTCCGCCACCGCTGAAGCCAGCCGGCTGTCCCACCGTCCTTAAGGAGCGACCCGTGTGAAGCTCTCAGAACTCGCCGTCAGGCGTCCGGTCACTACGGCCATGTTCATGGTCGCCATCGTGCTTTTCGGCGTCCTGGCCGGTGCCGGCCTCGGCCTCGATCTGTACCCGGAGCTGAACTTGCCCTACATCACCGTTGCAACCATCTACCCCAACGCAGACCCGCAGACGGTAGAGGCGGAAGTAACGCATGCCGTCGAAGGCGTCTTGGCCACAGCCAGCGGCCTGCGCCGCATTGATTCCGTCAGCATGGAAAACGTCTCTCTAGTCTTCGCCGAGTTCGGCTGGGACACGCCGTTGGACGAAACCATCGCGGAAGTGCGGGCCCGGCTCGGTCTTCTGGCCCTGACGCTTCCCGGCGGGGTCCAGACACCCGTCGTTTTGCGCCTGGATCCCAACCAGTTTCCCACGCTCCTTATCGGCGTCTCGACCTCAGGCGACCTGCTTGAAACAACGGACCTGGCATTGGGGGTCGTGCGCCCGCGCCTGGAGCGGGTGCCGGGCGTCGCACAAGTCGCGGTGTTGGGCGGCGTCGAACGGGAGATTCAGGTGCTGTACGACAGCGCCAAGCTCCGGGCCCACAACTTGACGCCCGCCCACCTGCAGCAGTTCTTGCAGCTGCAAAACGCCACGGTGCCTGCGGGCGTGGTCGAGCACGAAGGCGTCCGCTACCAGACCCGCGTCGGCAGCCATTTTACCAGTGTCCAGCAAATTCGCGACCTGGTCATCGGCGAAAGCCGCCTTCCGGTGGAGGGCCTAGCTGCCCTATGGCCGCCTTTGCTGCACGTCAAGGACGTGGCCCAGGTGGTGGAAGGCGTGAAACCGGCGACGGGCTACGCCCGCATGGACGGACGGCCCACCGTCCTCCTTCAGGTTCTCAAGTCGTCGGGCGCCAACACCGTAGCGGTGGCTGACGGCGTAAAAGCCGCGCTGCAGGAACTCGAAGACTTACTGCCGGGCGTCAGTCTGTCCGTGATCATCGACCAGTCGCTCCCCATCCGGCGGTCGCTGGAAAGCCTGGTGGTCTTTGGCCTGATAGGTGCCGCGGCCGTGGTCGTGGTCCTGTTTCTGTTTCTGCGCGCCTGGCGCGCAACGATTGTGGTGGCGTGGGCCATCCCCCTCTCGGTGCTTTTGACGTTGGCTGCGATGTACGTCCTGCGCATGAATCTCAACCTGATGACCTTGGGCGGGCTCGCCCTCGCCACAGGGATGGTGGTGGACAACGCCATCATCGTGCTGGAGAATATCTTCCGGCGCCGCACCGCAGGGGAAGACCCCGAAACGGCCAGCATCGCCGGCGGACAGGAGATGACGGCCGCGATCGCGGCCGCTACCATGACGACCGTTGCCGTTTTCCTGCCGGCGACGCTCATGGACACCTTTGCCGGGCAGCTTTTCAAGGAGCTGGGCATCACCGTCTCCCTCGCCTTGGGCGCCTCGCTGCTGGTCGCCCTGACGGTTGTCCCCAGCCTGACCGCTCGGCTTTTCCGCTCTGGCCTTCCGTC
Source organism: Firmicutes bacterium ZCTH02-B6 (assembly GCA_002159155.1). GTDB lineage: Bacteria > Bacillota > Limnochordia > Limnochordales > ZCTH02-B6 > ZCTH02-B6. Next base: position 5,678 of record LZRQ01000149.1, on the reverse strand, counting down.
CCGTGCTCCTGCCTGGGACCGCGGCCCCGTCGCCCGCCTTTACGTGCCTCTCCTCGAGCGGGCGCTGCGACGACCGGGGCTGTTATTGGGCCTCGCGGCGACACTGGCCGTAGGGACGGTGGCCATCCTGCCGCGGTTGGACACCGAGTTCCTCCCGCAGTCCTACAAGCGGTCCCTGTATGTCACGATGGAAACACCTCCCGGCACAACGTTGGCCGAAACCGACGCCGTGGCTCGTCGGGCTGAGGAGCGACTGCGAGCTCTTGACGGCATCGAACGGGTAGCAGCGCAAGTCGGCGAGCAGCGGCAGGAGGATGTCATTTCCCTCCTGGGCAACTACGGGCCCAACACGATCCAGCTCATCGCGTTTTTGCGCACGCCGGCAGGTCCTGACCAGCTACCGGCCATCATGGCCGAGATCCGACAAACCCTCGAGGATTTGCCGGTCACACGGTTGGCGGTGAGCGATGAGTGGAGCTCGACCAGCAGCGTGTTTTCTAGCGCCATCGTGCTGCAGCTGAGGGGGCCGGACCTCGACACGCTGCAACAGCTGGCTGCAGACCTCCGCGACCGGCTCAACGCCTATCCCGCGGTGGGTGATGTGCATATCCCCCTGTCCGCTCCTCAGCCTGAGCTTTTCCTCGCGGTGAACCAGTCCCGCGCACTGATCGGCGGCCTGACCACCGCCCAGATCAGTCTCGCGGTGCGCAACGCTCTGACGGGCGTCGAGGTGACCCAAGTGCGGGAGAACGGGCGCACCATCCCCGTCGTGTTGAGGCCCCATCCCAGCGAGACGGCTGATCTGTCCCGACTGCTCGACTACCCCATCACTTCGCCGGTGGTCGTTTCGGCGGCGGAGCCGTCCGCCGTCCGCTTGACCAACGTGGTTAACGTGGAGAGAGGTACGGCCCCGCAGGCCATCCGCCGTATCGACGGCATGCGGGCACTGGAAGTGCAGGTGCGATCGGCGGGCGGTGACTTGGGGGCCACCTTGGCCGCGGTCGACGAAGCGATCGCGTCCATGAAGCTTCCAGCGGGGTACGAAATTCGCATGGCGGGCATCCGGCAGCTGATCACCGAATTCCTATCCGATCTCGGGCGAGTGCTCTTGTGGTCGCTGGCGCTGGTATACGTGGTGATGGCGGCCCAATTTGAGTCATGGCGCCACCCCCTGATTATCATGTTCACCGTGCCGCTGGCGGGGATAGGGGCCGTCTGGGCCCTTTGGCTCACCGGCCAAAAGCTCGGTATCGCCTCCCTTATCGGCCTCATCATGCTGGGGGGCGTCGCGGTTAACAACGGCATCGTCCTGGTGGACCGCTTCCTCCAGTTGCGCCGCCAGGGCATGGACGCCCACACAGCGGCCCTCGACGCGGCCACGAGCCGCCTGCGACCCGTGCTCATGACGGCCGTGACCACCATCGCGGGCATGCTGCCCATGGCGCTCAGCCGCGGGGAAGGTACCGAGTTTCAGGTGCCGCTGGCAGTGGGCGTCATCGGCGGACTGACGACGGCCACTTTGCTTACCCTGTTTATCATTCCCGCGTTGTGCCTCGTGAGGGAGGGGCGCAGGGACCGGCGAAGCCGGCCAGCGAAAGGCGCAGCCGCGGCGTTGTGCATCGTCTTGGGCGGCGTCTTGGCAGCCACTGCACCTGCCCAAGCCCAAACGGACGCGTCGGGATTGCGCTGGGTAGCGGGTATCGGCTACGACGAAGCAACCGCTGGTCCGTCGTATCTCCTCGGTACTGCGTGGGAAGCCCGCCGCGGCGATTGGCGCTGGCAGTTGGACTTGCAAGCGGCCGCTGGTGCCGACGCCCAACCGCGTCTCCTCAGCCTCGATGCAGGAGGACAATGGTTCCAGCCCGTCTCCTTTTTCGGTTACTATGAGCTCAACGGCCGGCTCACGCTGCGCAAGGAGGGGGCAGACCCCGTCCGCTCAGCGTTTGCCCTACGCGGCGAAGGAGTCCTTGGCAACATCACCGGCACCGTCTTGCTGGATGCCGTTACGCCGAAATTCCCCGTTCTGCCTTGGGATCCGCCCCGGCTAGTGGAGTTGGCGGCCGGCGGCCTTGGACGCTGGCACGTCTTTGCTGAGCTGCGTCAGCAGCCCCACCGGGAACTCAACCTCATCCGCGAATTTCACTGGTCCCGGAAGCGCATGCCGGAAGATGACCCCGGGGCCGCCGTCCTCGCGGGCGGTGCCGAAGTGCGGGCCGGTTCCGGCTGGTTACTGGGTAAACTGGGTATCCGCTGGAGTGGCGATGGTTGGCAACCAGTCTTTGGCGCGGGCTACCGTTTCCGCCCCAGTCCCTACTCCCAGTTCGCGCTCGCGGCCGTCTCCGCCACCGCCCTCCGTGACCAGCCCGGGCTGTCGCTCAGCTACGAGTTGCTCACCGACGAGCAGGCTTTCACAGCAGGGGTCGATGTCGGTGCGGCGGACGGCGGTCTCTTGCCCGCCCTGTTCCTGCAGGGCGAGCCCCACGGCGGCGGGTGGCGGTGGCAATTGCGGGTCGGCTCTCCCCAAGCGCCCTCACCTCTGGCCCTCGGCGTCACCATCGCCTTCTGAGAGCGGATTTACCACTGCCACCGGCGGGGCACGGCTATCTGGCCGTGCCCCGCAACGCGCCCGTATGGACCGTGATTCGGCGGGAAATCCTTTGTCGTGGCGCCAGGTCTCTGCAACGCAGTGACGCCGCCACCGCAAACTGCACCTAGGGCCGTCAAGCCGCCTGTCTGGCGTTAGGAGGGAGTCTCTCTTTGGAGTTATTTGGCCGCAGCATCCTCGGCTACTTCGTCCACCGCGAGCAGGCGGAACGGGCCAAGGCCGATCTTCGGCGGGCCGGGTTTGACACGGTGCAGGTGGACCGTATTGACCCGGGCCACGCGGGAGCAGATACCTTGTACAACCCGTTGACGGGACGGTTCGATGGCCTCGCCGAGCTTACGGGTGCGGCAGGCGACATGGGCGGCGGGCCGCTTGCGGCAGCAGACCCGGACGCATCTGGACTGGCTCACACGACGGCCAACCGTGGCGAAGCCGAGCGCCCCCACTGGATTGTCACCGTCGTCACCACCGAGGACCAAGTCAACCGAGCCGTTCAGATCCTCGAGGACGCCGGCGGCCTCGTCTGAGAAGCCCCCCTGGTGTCACCGCGCACCACGTCTTCCCTGTAGCCCGCCAGCACGGCCATGCCCGCCAAGACGAATGCCGCGGCCAGCGGGCCGATCAGCACAAGCCCCTCCGCTCGTTCGCCCGTATATCCACACGTTTCCAACAGCCAAGTGGTGCCAAACGACGAGAGGCCCATCGCTGTCTTGACCAGGAAGCCTTGAACGCCAAAAAACATGGCCTCCCGGCGCATCCCGTGCAGCCGCTCGTCGTAGTCGGCGACCTCGGCGACCATCGCATTGGGCAACACAAAGAGCCCCGCGACCCCGAGCCCGGCCACCGCAAACACCACGAGCCCTTGGGCAAAAGTACCGAGGGGTACAGGCCAGCGGCCGACCAGGCCCCACAGGAGCAGCGCGATGGCCAGCGCCAACATGCACACGTTCATGGTCCACTTCAATCCCCACCGGCTGGACACGCGCCCGATGAACGGAAAACACGCCACAGCCACGGCAAAGGTGAGGGCGAGGGCGACCGACGCGTCCGCTTCCGCGCCGCCCATCATGACGGTGACGAAGTAAGGCGCGGCGACCACAACGGCGTTGAAGCCGATCCAAAAGAGTACGTGGCTAAACACATAGTGCAGGTACGGCCGATTGCGCAGCGTCAACACGACCGATTCGCTCACGCCCGGCGCAGGCGTGTGAATGTCGCCGGGCGTTTCACGCACGCCTAATGCCGTAATGAGGAAGGTCAGGAGCGCCAGCGCGCCCAACGCCACGCCCATGCCGCCGAACCCGAACTGTTCGACGATAAACCCCGAGCCGACCATGGCGATCGCAAGTCCGAAGATCTGAAAGACTGCCTGCCACGTGGCGAGTGCGACCCGTTCCGGTCGCGTCCGGCCCAACTCAGGCAGCAAAGCTAGGTACGGCGCGGTATAGACGGTGAAAAACAGCAGGAACAGGGATACCATGATCCCAAGATAGGCCGCCAGCGTCCCGGCTTCCCAGCCTGCGGGAGGCCACCACAGGAGCATAAAGCTGACGGCCAGGGGCAGCGCGCCCAGCAGCATGAAAGGGCGACGCCTACCCAGCCGGCTCCGGGTGGCATCGCTCCAGGCGGCGACTAAAGGGTCTGAAACGGCGTCCACGACGCGGCCAACGAGCATGGCCGTGCCGACCCACGCGATAGGTAAAAGCGCCGGCAGACCCGCCTCGGCCGGCGGTGCATAAAAATACGCCAGCCACACGAGCACCGTTTGAGTCACAATGGCGATGCCCGCGTAGCCGGCGCCGTAGCGCAGGCTCAACCCCAACGAAAGCGGACGGTCCATGCCCGCCCCTCCCCGCCCTTGGAAGTTCCACGCTCGGCACTGTACGCCTTGCTTGGCACTATTGTCCAGGCGGGAATCACTTTCCTGCCTGTCAGCCGCCGAGCCGCGCCCGCTGGTCCTCCAGCAGCCGCCGCCACACCGTCTCGGGCTGCTCGCCCGTGATGCGCACGCGCTCTCGACCACCCTCAAAACGTACGACGGTGGGCGTGGCCCGGATGTCGTACTGTTGCCACACGGACGTGTACCGGTTCACATCGACGACGTAGATGGGAACCTCCAGTTCGTGACTCAGCCTCTCCAGGACCGGAGAAGTACGGCGGCAAAACGGTCAGGTAGGTGAATGAAAGTAAACGATGACAGGCTCGCCGCTCTGAACGAGCCGGCTCACGTCACCGGGACTTACGTGGCGATAGTAGCCCTCGGCTGGCTCACGACCGCCAAAAAGAAAAAAGAGAACCGCAACGAGCAACACCAAGGCCACGCCGGCACCAAGCACCCACGTCCGGCGCGTCGCTATGGCGCGGCCGCTCTCTCTTGGGCCTTTCGCCTTTTTCCCTTTGGTGGCCATCCCGGTTCTCCTTCGCTTCCGCAGCGTTACAGCCGACACGGCGTAGCGGCGGGCCCAAGGGCGCACATAGCGCCGCCGGGCCCCGCCGGAATCCATTACCGCTTGGAGAACTGCGGCGCCTTGCGGGCCTTCTTCAGGCCGTACTTCCGGCGCTCCTTCATACGGGGATCGCGAGTAAGCAGACCCGCCTGCTTGAGGGGCCGGCGGTACTCATCGTTCACCAGCAGCAAGGCCCGGGCGATGCCATGGCGCAACGCTCCCGCCTGCCCGGTCATGCCGCCGCCCGTAATGTTCGCAAACACGTCAAACCGGCCTTCCGTCTCAGTAACGCGCAACGGCTCGCGAACCACCATCTCCAAAACAGGCCGGCTGAAATACTCCGTGACGTCGCGGTCATTGACGACAATGCGACCACTGCCGGGCACAAGCCGTACACGCGCTACCGACGTCTTACGGCGCCCCGTGGCCATGTACTCGGCAAAGTCAATGCTGGGTGCCGGTCGGGACAACCTGGGCACCTCCTTTCCGCGTGCGCCCAGCCTTATCCGGGCGCTGGCTGTACGAATGCCGTGAAGCCTCAGCTCGCTTTACCCGACGGAGAGCGGAAACGCTTCAGGCTTCTGGGCCGCATGCGGGTGTTCCGGTCCCGCATACACCTTGAGCTT
>LZRQ01000148.1 GCA_002159155.1 Firmicutes bacterium ZCTH02-B6 | reverse complement strand
ATCTTGAGCGGGGCGGTGCGCCCGCCGCGCGGCTGAATGTTCATCAACTGGCACCCCCGGGTTGCTGGGATAAAAACGCGAGCGTTTCATGATGGGACGGCAGCGCCCCGCGGCCGCCCAGCGCCCGGCAGCTGAGGGCGGCAGCGGCCGCCGCGTAGCGGGCTGCTTCCCGCACGGGCAGGCGATAGTGCAGGGCGGCGACAAACGCCCCGTGGTAGACGTCACCCGCTCCGGTGGTGTCCACCACCTCTACGGCAAAGGCCGGCACCGTCCAGACATCGTCCTTATGGCGCACGACGGCGCCGTGGGCGCCCAGCGTGACGATGGCCGTGGCGCACGGCAGGCGCCGCACCACCGTTTCCGGGCTCGCGCCGGGCATCCACCCTTGGGCGAAATCCCGGGAGGCGATACAGACGTCCACTTGGTCGAGCAGGCCGGCCAGTTCCGGGCTGTAGAAATCCGCGTCCATGACCACCGTAACGCCGGCGGCTCGGCCGGCGTGGAGCGCGTCCCGGACGGGAGCGCTGGCGTCGCTGATAAGGAGGTAGCTGGCTCCGGCGATGTGACCGGCTGCCTCGGCGCTCAGTCGCTCCAGGCGAGCGGTGCCTTTGGACCACAGGATGGCGCGGGTGTGCGTGGCGGCGTCGGCCAGAACGATCGAGAGGTCCGATGTCCTGCCCGTCTGCCGCTCCGCAGCGCTGAGATCGACGCCCGCTGCGGCAAACTCGTCCCAGATCTGGCGGCCCAATGCATCGTCGCCGACGGCCCCCACAAAGGCCACGCGCAGGCCCAGGCGGGCGGCAGCCACCGCAGCGGTGGCCACCTTGCCGCCGCCCTGCTGCGTCCACGCCTCGATCGGCAGCGATTGGTCAGGCCCGGGGAGCCGGGGAACGCGGGCGACGATATCGATGCAGGCAGAACCGGCGCAAACCAAGTCGAAGCCCATCTTCAGCCCGCCTTCCCGCTGGAGCCAAAGAGGCGCATTTTGGCCCGGATCCGCTCGGTGACCGCCTGCCACCCGGGATCTGTGAGCTCATCGGCAAACCGCGGGCGGGGACCCTGCGCCGCCCGGGCCAGCACGGCGTCGATCCACGCGTCGTTGAGCTCCGTGGCGACGTTGACCTTGGCCACGCCCCGGGCGATGGCGGCGACCACCTGGTCGTCGGGGGTGTAAGAACCGCCGTGCAGCACCAGTGGCACCCCAGCCACCGCATTGATGGCCGCCAGGCGATCCAGGGCCAGTTGTGGGGCCGAGCGGTATGCACCGTGGCGGGTGCCGACGGCCACCGCCAAGGAATCGCAGCCCGTCGCCCGCACAAAGGCGGCGGCCTCCTGTGGGTCGGTGAGGCCGTCCGCCTCGTCACCTGCGCTGTCGGTCCCTCCCCCGGCCACGCCGGAGTCCTCGTGGCTTCCGGCCTCTTCACCGCCGATGCGGCCGAGCTCAGCCTCCACCGAGATGCCCATGGCGTGGGCTTTGGCCACAACGGCCTGCGTCATAGCCACGTTTTGGTCCCATGGGAAGCGGCTCGCGTCGATCATGACGGAGGTAAAGCCCGCGTCGCACGCCGCCATGACCAACTCCACATCCTCGCCGTGGTCCAGGTGCAGGCAGACGGGCACCGGCGCATGTCTGGCCAGGGCCCGTATGCCGGCGGCGATGGCCTCCATCTCCAACCGGCCCAAGGCAAACAGGCCCGCCCACACCTGTACCATGACGGGCGACCGCTCAGCTTCCGCCGCGGCGATAGCCGCCCTCGCCCCCTCGAGGCTGGACACGTTAAACGATCCAACGGCGTAGCCGCGGCGGTAAGCGTCGTGCAAAAGCGCCCGGCCATCAACCAGCATGCTTGTCACGCTCCTCGGACCTCGACCGGCTTGACGTGCGCCTCGCCGCGGGACAACACGGCATCCAAGACCAGGGCGACGCCGCCGATCAAGGGGCCCCACTCCGTCAGGCGAGTCGGCTCCAAGCTGACCTGCTCTTTCATGCCCTCCAGCACCCGCTCGTCCACCGCCCGGCGCAGGAAAGCGAGGCCGTCGATGCCGTCGGTCAGAGGCCATCCGTCCACGTACATCCGGTTTGGGTTCAGCATGTGAATGAGACTCACAATCCCGAGCGCCAAGTAGCCCAAAGTCTCGGCCACCGCCTGCCGGGCATCGGGATCCCCGGCACGGGCTGCCGCCAGGATCTCCTCGGGCCTCCGATCCGGCTGGCCGGCATAGCGCGGCAGGGCGTCCGCGGACGCATAAGCCTCCAGGCACCCCCGGCGCCCGCAGCGGCAGCGGGGACCTTCGGGGTTTACGACCACATGTCCAAACTCGGTACTGACAAACGTCTGCCGGGGCGGAATCCCGCCGCTGCGCACCACCGAAGCGCCGATGCCTCGCGATGCATGGATGTAGACAAACTCGTCGACGCCGGTGGCCCCTCCAAACCATCGCTCGGCACGCGCCCGCGCGCTGACCCAGTTGTCCAAGACCACCGGCAAGCTGGTGTACCGGGCCAGGACGCTGGGAACGTCCACGGCCCGCCAGCCGATGGGCGGCGAGTAGCGGATTTCACCCCGGCGTGCGTCGACGACACCGGGCACCGCGAGACCGATGCCCACCACCCGCTCCGGGTTCGGCGCATCCCGGCGAAGCTGCTCCACCACCCGGCCGACCAATGCCAGCACCGCTTCCGGCGCCGGATCCGTAACCCACAGCGTCTCATCGGCCAAGACCCGCCCGCCCAAGTCCGTCAATCCTCCATGGACCCGGTCTGGAAAAACGTTGACGGCCACCGCGAACCAGCCTCGGTCATTGAGGCTCAAGAGCGTGGGCGGGCGTCCCGGCCCGGATTCCAGGTTTCCAGGCGCCTCCACCACCAGGTCCTGGCCCTTCAGTTCCTCCACGATGCGGGACACCGACGTGGCCGAAAAGCCCGTCAGGCGGGCCAGATCGGCCCGGGAAATCGGCCCCATGTCCCGCACGGCCTGCAACACCGTGGCCCGATTGCCTGTGCTCATGTCTTCAAAGCGAATCGGCTCCGGCACTGCACTAGACACCCCGAGATTAATAACTTACTGGGAGGAATTAATTCTTGGCACTACCGCCTCTTCCTCCCTTCGGTGCCGAAAAATTTCCTCGGGTGGCAGCTTGTGCACGAAGTGAGTCTTTACCGGCACAAGCGCCTTGCTCGTAAAGATCGAAAATGCTTTGCCGCCTCTTGGCCGGTGCGATAAGGTTGGATCGGGCAAAAGTCTGGCGACCAAGGCGTGGAGACAGGTGAAACAGCGGGCAATGTCCTGCAGCATCGCGGCGGGCTGGCGCCACTCGGCCGGCCTAACCGACGCGGGCACGGTAGTGGCGGTGGGCGAAAACAACTAAGGCCAATGCGATGTCGGCCACTGGCGGGACATCGTGGCGATGGCGGCGGGGTCGGCCCACACAGGGAGCTCCCACACCGTCGGCCTGCGCGCCGACGGCACGGTGGTGGCCACCGGGTGGAACAAATACGGCCAGTGCCAGGTGGCGGGCTGGCGCCGCATCGTCGCCGTCGCAGCCGGCTGGCGGCGCACGGTGGGCGTCAGGGCCGAGGGCGCCGTGGTGGCGGTGGGCTACAACAACGAGGGCCAGTGCGAAGTGGGCGGCTGGCGGGATGTGGTGGCCGTTGCGGCAGGCGACTGGCACACCGTCGGCCTCACGGCGGATGGCACGGTGGTGGCCGTGGGCAACAACCGCTACCGCCAGTGCCAAGTCAGGGATTGGCAAGGGATGGTCGCCGTAGCCGCCGGGTACCTTCATACCTTGGGGCTAAGGGCGGATGGCACCGTCGCGGCGGCCGGTGCCAACAAGCACGGGCAATGCGCCGTCGCCGGCTGGCGCGACATCGTCGCTCTCGCCGCCGGCAGCCACCACAGCGTCGGGTTGAGGTCCGATGGCACGGTGGTGGCGGTTGGCTGGAACGCGCACGGGCAGTGCAACGTGGAAACGTGGAGGGACATCGTCGCGGTGGCCGCCGGGTGCGCCCATACGCTCGGCATCAAAGCCGACGGCACCGTGGTGGCGGCGGGCTGGAACTCCCACGGCCAGTGCGACGTGCACGGCTGGCGCGACATCCGGCGGACGGCCCGGCATCGCCTCGGCTAGCCTTTCACCATGTCCTGCGGGCTCTTGAGCGCCACAAAGACGCACCCCCGTCACAGACCACGCCAGCGTCGGCACCATCGTCCCGGCCGGAGCCGACTGCGCAGGACGTGCGGTCACCTTTGGCCAAGCAGTGTAAGAGCTAGCCCCGAAGGAGTGCGAGCCGGACGCGGCGGGGTGGCGTGCCACGCGTCACCTTCCTGCCGCACGGCGAAAGCGAGGGATCAGCGTGTCCGAGCCTACGACGAAACCGCGAATCTTTACCATGAGCTTTGCCAAGGTGTATCCCAACTACGTGGCCAAGGCGGAAAAGAAGGGACGCACCAAGGAGGAAGTGGACGAGATTATCCGCTGGCTGACGGGGTACAGCCAAGCGGAACTGGAGGCGCATTTGGAAAAGGGGACGGATATTGAAACCTTCCTGACCCAGGCGCCCCGGCCAAACCCCAACAGGCAACTGATCACCGGCGTCATCTGCGGCATCCGGGTGGAAACCATCGAGGACCCCATCATGCGGGAGATTCGCTACATGGACAAGCTCATCGACGAGCTGGCCAAGGGCAAGCCGATGGACAAGATTCTCCGGAGCTGAAGCCTGCCGCCGGTGCAGGTACTCAAGCTGCGCCGAACTGCGGTGCGCGGCCGGCCCACAAGAATATCCGGCCGCGCACTCTCATCGTTCCTCCTCGCTTGCGGCGAGGTACGCCTCCGGCCGCTGGCAGCGGTCTACTGCTCGCGGGTACACAGCTGCGCCGGTTTCCCCGCCCAGTCCGGCGGCAGGAGACCTAGGCTACCGGTGCGACAGCCGCCCGGATCCCAGGTGCACCTCCACCCGCACCGGGTAGGCGCCGTCGCCGATGACGCCCGAGAGCCGCGCGCTCCGCTCGTTCCCCTCCCGCCGCAACGGGAGCGTCGTTTCCAGCGACCCGAGCTGAGCCGAAGCCTGCACAGTCCAGCCGCCTTCGCCCTCGAGGACGAGCTCCAGGTCGCCGAAATGCACGGAGACGTCCACGGCCCTCCGGACACCCCGGACCCGCAAAGAACCAAAGGACAACTCGACCGTAACGTCGCCGTCGACCCGGTCGATACGCGCATCACCGAAGTCGCCGATCAGCTTCACATGGCCCCGTACGTCTTCCATGCGCGTCGAACCCTTGTCGACCGTGAAGTCCACGTCGCCACTGATGCCGTCCAGCTCAAGCCGACCCATATCAACGCGGCCGCTGACGGAACCTGCGATGTCCCACGCCGTCACGTTGCCGCCCCTTAGCTGTACATGAACGGGGCCGCTGAGCTGCTCCAATCTCACGTCACCGAAGTTGCTGTCGACGTTCACCGGCCCTTGGGCGCGCCTCACCGTCACGTTGCCGGCGCCTAGCCGCAGGTTCAGCGCGCCGGAGATGCCTTCTACTCGGGCATCGCCCGTCAGGGCGGCAGCCAAGCGGGTGCCGTCCGGCACCGCCAGGCGCACCGCCACCCGCATGGCCCGCACGCCGGCAGGCAGGTTGGCCGGCTGCTTCACGGCGAGACGCACCGAGTCACCCTCCCGCACCCAGCCTGCGGCAAGCTCCTGCGCCAGGGCGGCCGCCGCCTCGGCCAGCTGCTGCCGGCCGCCGTCGCCCCACACTTGGACGGAGTACTCGACAGTGACTTGCTCTGTTTCCGAGCGTACGATGTCCAGCTGACCGGTGAGACCCTCGATGGTCACCTGACGCACACCCGCCAGCGGCTCCAGCTGCCGGTGCTCCTCGTAGTCCGGACCCTGCGCGGGAACCCGGTTCCGCTGCCCTTCGATGCGTACAAAGTCGCTCTCCGCCATGTCGAGAAAGTCATGCACGCCGATGGTGGTCATGTCCCAAACGGCGATGACCGAAAGGATGAAGAAGCCGAGAATCAGTGTCCGCTTAAAACGCATGGCACAGCCTCCTTGGGCCCAGACGCCCGTTACACCTCGACGGCCCGCTCGAGCACCGCGTTCAACAACGCATACAAGGCGACGACAAACAGGGCCAGCGCTACGAAGGGGCCGCTTTCGATGGTCACGACCTCAAACACGGGGATACGATTGCGCACGCTCAAGAGACGCAGGTGGAAGTCAGGCAGGAACGCAAGCCACCGCAACCCGAAGCCCGCCGCCAGGCCCATGAGCCAAAATAGAAGCACCCAGCTCCATCCCATGACGACGAAGCGCAACCGGTTGAAGAGGCGGCTGAACACGTACGTGAACTGGACCACCAGTGCGATCACGAGCAGAGCCGCCAACGTCAGGCCGAAGACGAGCAGGGACATTTTCACCCGGTACTCCAGGGGCACGATGGGGAAGAGCTCCGCCCGCATCTCGGCCCAGATCCCGGTCCGCTCGAAGATGAGCCATCCGCCGACCGCGAAAAGCAGCATGAACCCGACGGCACCGGTGAGGAGCATGGCCAGCTTGGCGCTGGTAATGGTGCGCGCCCGCACCGGGAGGCTCAGCATAAGATAGCTGGTGTTTTCCCGCCACTCCTGCCGGTACAACTGCACCGAGGTCCACGCGGTCCACAAGGGAAAGATTCCCGTGACCGGGGCAAAGTACGCTGCGATAATGGCGTCCGCGTCCCAGCGCCCCACCCTGGACACGAGGAAGAGCGTCCACAGCAAGTAGCCCCCGGTCAAGATGAGCAGCTCCGTGCGGTTTCCGAGGATTTCCTTCTTGTATTGCTGCCACCACATCAGGCATACACCTCTTCAAACAGATCCCGGATGGACTTGCCCCGCTCCTCCCGCAGTCGCTCAGCCTCGCCCATCAGGGCCACCTTCCCCGCCTTGAGGAAGAGCACGTCCGAAAACAGATTCTCACTGTCCGCCACATCGTGGGTGGACATGACCACCGTTTGGCTGTCCTCGCGGAACTCCGACACGATGGCCTGGAGCACCCGCAGCCGGGACGGAGGGTCGATGCCCGACAACGGCTCATCCAGGATGATCAGCGGGGCGTTCCTGCTCATGGCCACCACGATCTTGAGGCGGGCCCGCATACCTTTGGAAAGCCGGCTCACCGTCGCCTCCGGGTTGAGGCCCATAAACTTGACCAGCGCCTGGCACCGAGCCGGGTCCCAGTCTTTGTAGAAGGCGCTCACGTAATCCAGGATTTGCCGCACCGACATCCAGCCGTACAAATGGTCGATCTCAGGCAAGTAGGCCACCATGGCCTTTGTCTTGATCGACGGCTCCATCCCGTCGATGGTCACCGTCCCAGAGTCGGGCCGGTACAATCCCGCAATGAGTTTAAGCATGGTAGATTTGCCGCTGCCGTTGGGCCCAAGGAGCCCGACGATGCTCCCTTCCCGGATGGTAACGGACAACTCGTCGAGGGCTCGGAGGCGGCCAAAACGCTTTGTAACCCGATCAAACACGACCGTTGCCACGGGGTTCACCTCCTTCGGTGCCGCTCCGCTGCGGCTCCGCCGTTTCCGGCGACGGGGCGCCTTGGCGGGGTTGAACGGCCTGCGCGCCGACGATCTCGTCCCACGTGCCCCGCACCATCTCGATCATCTCGTCGCGCCCGTAGCCGAGCGCGCGCATTTCCTGCACGAAACTGACCAATGCCCGGCCGGCCATCTCTCGGCGAATCGCGGCCAGCCGTTCGGGGTCCTGGGTGATGAAGGTTCCTTGGCCCCGCAGCGTCTCCGTAATGCCCATGAGCTCCATCTCCCTGTACGCGCGTTGCACGGTATTGGGATTGACTTGCACCATCATCGCCAGCTCCCGCTGGGATGGAATCCGGTCGCCAGGCCGCAGGTCGCCCCGGGCAATCTGCCGCTTGAATTCGTCAATGATCTGGAGGTAGATGGGGGAGTGCTGGTCTAATCTCAGCTCCATCGGTTTTTAACCCTCCGCGTCGAGTCTCCCCAGGCGTCTCGCCCGCAAGGCCAGGGCAGCCGACCCCCAGAAGATAAGCAGGGCGTTTACCGTGTGCAACGCGGCCACAGCCGTCCCCCGCAGGGCGACAAAGGCGTACTGAAGCCCGATCAGAAAGTACAAAAGCACCGGCCCCATGTAATACCAGCGCCCCTTGGGCAACCGGGCAACCGCGGCCAAGATGAGCATCAACACCGGGATCAACTCGAAGACGTGCACGAACGCCACGTGCCGGCCCCAGTTGAGCGGGTTGTCAAACACCGCGAGTCCGGCCAGAAACACCTGGTACGCGACGCACAGCACCAAAACCCACGCCAGCAGGATGTAGGCCGTGCCAGCCGTCGCAGCGAACCCACCCGTCCTGGCCCGGGCAGTCCATTCTCCGGCGCCAGCGCTGGCAAACCGTCCGTGGGCAGTTGTCACGCAGCTCACCCCCCAATATTTGCTCCAGCGACTTGCACTCCGACGGCGAGCGGCGCCCCGCCTGCGTCACGGCAACCGGCTCCCGGTCCATGCCCCGAAGTCCGGGTTTCTCGACGCGGGCTGAGGCTCGCTGCTGACATAGTGCACTATTAGATTAGTGCACTATGTCAGCAGAAGTCAAGGGGGTAGATGAGCCGGATCGCGGGCAAAACGCGTCCTACTACAGACAACAACCAGGGACGTCAGGAA
>LZRQ01000147.1 GCA_002159155.1 Firmicutes bacterium ZCTH02-B6 | reverse complement strand
CGCAGGGGCTCATCAGTCTCGTTGATCGTTACCTGGAGATCCGCCAGCTTTGGCGAACCGCCTAGTGCGGACCCGCATGCTAGGTGGTGTGAGGGGACGGGGGCGAGACGCCCCCTCCCACTCGATTCAGGCATTGGCGGCTTCCATCAACTCGTTGAGCAGGTACTCGAGGACCATCACTTCGGCGTAGCTCACCGCAGTGTCCCAGTTTTGGTCCAACAGCGCCCGGACGAGTTCCGGCTCGAGCTCCCAGCGGGCCGCGACCAGTTCGGTTAGCCGCTCTTTGCCGTGTTCGGTCACCGCCGGCCAGTCCTGGGACAACACGGCGTTGGCCTCGTCGGGCGTCAAGCCGTGTTCGAGCAGCTGGTTGTATAGGGACACCTTGAGCTCCGTGCCCGCCCGCTCCCAGTCTTGGGCCAAAAGGGCCGCCGTCTGCTCCGGGGTCAAGATTTCCCGGAGCACCTCCGCCAGCGTCGCCAGAGCCTCGCGGGCGGCTGTCGATGAGGAGCCCTCTGCAACGACGATCATGAGCTGGCCGGTGGCGTCAGCCACCGCGTGCACAACGTCATCGACCCGGAGCTGTTGGGCAGTGGAGGCCTGTGCATTGCGCACGACCAGCGTCTCCGGCGCCAGGACAAAGGCCGAGGTCTCGCCGTCATCGGCCACTACACTCAGGCTTGCGCCGGGAACGTTGACCTGTACGAGCCGGCCGGAGACGTTGTCCAGTCTGCTAACCGCGGCGAGCCATTCCTCCGCTTCGGCAACGGTCACCGTTTCCTCGGGCCGGAACATGCCGCCGGCTGCCTGCGGGATAAGTCCTAGCCGGTGGGCCATGGCCACGGCCGGGAAGGCCCGGTGCAGAGGAGAGATGTCCTGGTACATGCTGTCCTGGGGCATGAGGGCTGCGGCCGGGTCCTTAAGATCCAGGGCCTCTACGATGGCCGTTGCCAGCTCAGCCCGGGTCACAAGCTGCGAGCCTTCCTTTCCAGCAGCCAGCCACTGGCTATGGCCCTCTCGGGCCATGTCGGACGAGCCCGCCGGGGCGAAAGCGCCGCGCATGAGGGCCGAGAGCCCCGCCCACGTCAGTGGTGCGTCCGT
The DNA here is from genome assembly GCA_002159155.1 of Firmicutes bacterium ZCTH02-B6. Classification (GTDB taxonomy): domain Bacteria; phylum Bacillota; class Limnochordia; order Limnochordales; family ZCTH02-B6; genus ZCTH02-B6. The sequence goes on along the minus strand of LZRQ01000147.1, from coordinate 7,654 downwards.
CCGGCCAGCCACGGCGCTGCCAGGTTGACCCTCGGCGGACGGCGGTTGGCCCGCCGCGCGCACTCCGGCGCCGGCTGCCGCTGTGTCTTCATGGTCCAGCGCGCCCGCCGCCCGACCACCGGTCGCGTGTCCGTTGGCTACCTGGTCATCGATCGTAGTGCCAGGTGCGGCCGGGCCGGCGCTCGCGGGGCCTGGCGCCTCGTCCGCGGAATGGGTGCCCGTGTTGACGTAGGACGCAGCGGTGAACACGGCGAGCACCAGAACGATGGAGCCTGCGATTAGCACCGCTCGCCGGGCGTTGGTCTTGAACATGGTTATCTATTCCCCCTGCCTGTCCCTTGGGTGAGGGTTCATCGCGAGCTAGGTGATCATTCATCGCGATCTATCACTGAGCGCGATTCCTCGGTGGTTCGACTGTTCCTTCAAGCAAGTCCCGGCACGACAGGCAGGTGTCGACAGGCGAGGAGACGACCGGCAGTTAGGACGCCGGGCGGATAGCGCACCGTGAAAGGGCCGGTACGTCGTGGGGAAGGGACGCGGGGAGGGGGCGGAGCCGGAGCCGCCCAGGAAGTGGATCTCGTGGTCGAGCCCATGCTATACTGGACGCAGCCCGGGCCGCGCACAGGTTCGGTCCAACGGGGCGGCCGGCACGCAGGCGACTCCAGCATTTCGGGAGCGAGGATCATGGCCCAGGAGCCGACGGATGGCCGCACAGCGCCCTTCCAGGCGCAGCCGGCCGGGGGAAGGCCCGCAAGACAGCGGGAGAAGCTGGTGCTCATCGACGCCTACAGCCTCATCCACCGGGCCTACTATGCCCTCCCGAGCCTGACCACCTCCCGCGGCGAGCCGAGCAACGCTGTTTACGGTTTCGCCATGATGTTATTGGCCCTCTTGGAAGAGGAGCAGCCGGACTACGTGGCAGCCGCCTTTGATCGGGCGGGGCCGACGTTTCGGGACGAGCTTTTTGCTGACTATAAAGCCCACCGCCCGTCCATGCCCGAGGACTTGCGCCCCCAGATCGCCCGGGTTGAGCAGTTGCTGGGAGCCTTTAACCTAGCCGTCTACGGCGTCGAAGGATACGAGGCCGACGACATCATCGGCACGTTGGCACGCCGGGCGCGCGAGCGCGGTGTGGACGTATTGATCGTCACCGGTGACCGCGATCTGTTGCAGCTGGTGGACGATAGGACCACGGTCCTGTTAACCCGCAAGGGCATCCGCGACATCGAACGACTGGATCCAAAGGGCGTCGAGGAGAAGCTGGGCGTTCCGCCGGAGCTCGTTCCCGATCTCAAGGGGCTCATGGGCGACGCCTCCGACAACATCCCAGGCGTTCCCAAGGTCGGTCAGAAAACGGCCGTGCAGCTTTTGCAGCAGTACGGTTCGCTGGAAGGGGTGTTGGCCCATGCAGCCGAGATCAAAGGTAAGCTGGGCGAAAACCTGCGAGCCTATCAGGACCAGGCCCGGATGAGCATGGAGTTGTCCAAGATCCGCACGGACGCGCCGGTCGACTTTGAGGAACAGGCGCTTAGGCGGCACCCGCCCGATGGTCCGCGGCTAGTGGCGTTGTTCCAAGAACTGGAGTTCAAAGCGCTCCTGGACCGTTTGCGCAGGGCCGGCCTTGTGGCGGTGTACGACCCCGCCCATGGGACGAACGCAGAATCCGTCCGGCCCGACGGCGCGCCGGGTGGCCACACGCCGCTCGCCGGCGCGGGCGAGCCCATGGCGGCGGGGGGCGCCAGTGGAAGCATTACGGTTGGTGCCAATGATATGATCACGGCCGCTGCGTGCCAGGGAACTTTGGTCATTGCTCGCACACCGGATGCGCTGCAATCCGAGATCGATGCCCTCGCATCGGCTCCGCCCGGGGAGCCGCTCGTGGTCGGGTTGGCCGTGGCGGGGCCTGACCGCATGCAGGCCGCGATCGTCGGCGTTTCCTTATCGCGGGCCGGCAGGACGGTGTACGTACCGGTTTCCCACCGCGGCCTGGCGGTCGGTGACCAAGTGCCGTGGCCAGCGGTGCGCACAGCGTCCGCTGCGCTGCTGGCCGATCAGAGCGTGCCCAAGTGGTGCCACGACGCTAAACGGTTGCGCATCGTCTTGAGGCGCCACGGTGCGGACTTGCGTGGGGTTGTCCACGACGTGATGGTCGCCTCTTACCTTATCAACCCCGAGCAAGGCGACCACTCGATGCCCGACGTGGCCCTCAAATTTGCTGATCGCTACCTGGTGTCGTGGAAGCAGCGGCTGAGCGACGCGGCGACCGGGCGGCGCACCGTCGAGATCGATGATCTGTCTCCCGAAGAGGTGGCGAGGCACCTGGCACAGGAAGCGGATGTCATCCGCGAGCTGGGGCCCGTGTTGGAAGAAAGGTTGCGCCGGGACGGCCTTTGGGAATTGTATCGCGGGATGGAGTTGCCTCTCGTCGACGTACTGGTGGACGTCGAGATGAACGGCATCCGCCTGGACACGGCGTACTTGTCAGAGCTCTCCCGCGAGATGGATGCCCAGGTTGAACGGCTGACACGGGAGATTTACAGGCTGGCCGGCGAGGAGTTCAATATCAATTCCCCCAAGCAGCTGAGCCGCATCCTCTTTGAAAAGCTGCAGCTGCCTGTGCTCAAGCAGACTAAGACGGGCCCATCCACCGACCACGAGGTGCTGGAGGCGCTGGCAGCCGAGCACGAGGTTGTGGCGCTTTTGCTTGACTACCGCCAGGTAACGAAACTCAAGAGCACCTATGTTGACGCGTTGCCTTCGCTGATCCATCCGGAAACCGGCCGGGTGCACACGACGTTCAACCAAGCCGTGACGGCCACGGGAAGGCTGAGCAGCACCAATCCCAACCTGCAAAACATCCCGGTCCGCACCGAGGAAGGGCGGCGCATCCGCAAGGCCTTTATACCCGAAGCGGCCGACTGGCTGATGCTCAAGGCCGACTACTCCCAGATTGAGCTGCGGGTGCTCGCCCATATGTCGGGGGACGAGGTGCTCATCGACGCGTTCCGCAGCGGGCAGGACATCCACACCCGTACGGCCGCCGAGGTGTTCGGTGTGTCCCCCGAGCAGGTTAGCCCTGAGATGCGCAGCGCGGCCAAAGCCATTAACTTTGGCATCGTCTACGGCATCAGTAGCTTTGGCCTCGCCCGGGGGACCGGCCTGAGCCAGCAGGACGCCCAACGTTACATCAATGACTATTTCCGCCGCTACCCGGGCGTTCGCCGGTACATCGACACCGTGATCGAGACAGCTCGGGAGCAAGGGTACGTGACGACCCTATTTGGGCGCCGGCGGTACTTGCCGGATCTGCGCTCCCGCAATTGGGCGCGCCGCAGCTTCGCCGAGCGAACCGCCATGAACACCCCGATCCAAGGAACGGCAGCCGACATCATCAAGCTGGCCATGGTAGAAGTTCACCGGCGCCTACACGCAGAGGGGCTGCGCGCGCGGCTCGTGTTGCAGGTGCACGACGAGCTGGTTTTGGAAGTGCCCAAGGATGAACTGGAGCGTACCGCCACGTTGCTGCGGGACTCAATGGTCAACGTGGTCCAGCTGGCGGTGCCGCTGGTGGTGGACGTGGAGGCCGGTCCCAACTGGCTCGATACGGAGCCGGTTTCCCTGGAGGGGGCCGCTCATGCCTGAGCTGCCCGAGGTGGAGACCGTCCGCCGGCAGCTGGAGGCGGAGCTCGTTGGCCGGGTCATCAAGGGGGTACGAGTGCTCCTCCCGCGTATCCTGAAAAACGCCAGCCCAGCCGAACTGGCGGAGCGTCTCATCGGGCGGCGCCTTGCGGCAGTCGAGCGGCGGGGAAAGTTCCTCTTGCTTCAGTTGGACGACGGCGCCTCGCTCATCGTCCACCTGCGGATGACGGGCCGTTTGACGCTTGTCGACGCCGCAACGCCCGACGGGCCCCACACCCGGGCCGCCATCAGTCTGGACGACGGTCGCGACCTGCGTTTCGACGACGTGCGCACCTTCGGGACGTGGCATTACCGGGGGCGCGACGCGGGCTCCCTCCCGCCCGCTCTGGCCGCCATGGGCGTCGAGCCGCTCTCCGATGCCTTTACACCCGAGACGTTGGCAACCATTGCAGCGGGACGCCGGGCGCCGGTGAAAGCGGTACTGTTGGATCAGCGTCGTATCGCCGGAATTGGCAACATCTACGCTGATGAGGCGCTGTTCCGGGCCGGGATCGATCCTGGACGCCCGGCCGCATCTCTGACGCCGGGAGAGGTCGGCCGCCTACACGCCAGCATCCGGTCCGTTCTTATCGACTCCTTGGCCAAAGGCGGTACCACCGTGCGGGACTACCTCAACGGACGCGGCTCCCCGGGCGAGTTTCAGCGTTTCCTCGACGTTTACGGCCGTGCTGGCGAGCCGTGCCGGCGATGCGGCACTCCCATCGTGCGCCGTAAGGTAGCGGGCCGGGGTACGCATGTTTGTCCGCGGTGCCAACGCTAGACCGGAGGCGCATGTAGCGGAAACGGGGCACAGCGTGTGCACGCTCGAGCCCGGCGACAAGAAAGGAGACGGCCCGCCATGGCCACTTCCGGCAACGGTCCCGTCAACGACCACCGCGGCCTCGTCATCGGTTTGACCGGGGGGATTGCCAGCGGCAAGTCGACCGTGGCTGCCATGTTTGGGGAGTTGGGCGCGGTCGTCGTCAGCGCGGACGCGATCGCGCGAGAAGTGGTCGAGCCGGGCCAACCCGCCCTTGAGCAAATCCGTTCTGCATTCGGCCCGGAAGTGTTCCTCGCCGACGGGCGCCTTAACCGGCGGCGTCTCGGGGAGATCGTCTTTGCCGACCCCGACCGCCGGCGACAGCTGGAAGCCATTCTCCATCCCCTCATCCGGGCCCGCATGCGGGAGCGCATCGAGCAGGCGGTGCGAAACGGGCACACCGTTGTGGCGGAGATTCCACTCCTATTTGAAAGCCAAGCGAGCCGGGCGATGGTGGATGTGACGGTCGTCGTGTACGCCGACCCGCAGCAGCAGATGGCACGGCTGATGGCCAGGGACGGGCTGACCAAGGACCAGGCGGAGGCGCGCTTGCGCGCCCAGCTGCCGCTTGAGGAAAAGGCGCGCATGGCCGACTATGTAATTGACAACCGGCACGATCCGGCCCGTACCCGAGAGCAGGTGCGGCGCTTGTGGGAGGAGTTGACCCGGGGTGAGGACTATCGCCCTGATCGCACACGACAAGAAGAAGGATGACATGGTAGAGTTCGCCCTGCGCCGCCGGGACATTTTGGCCCGGTTTCGTCTCATCGCGACCGGGACGACCGGCAAGGTCATCGCTGAGGCAACCGGGCTCAAAGTTGAGCGGATGCTGTCGGGCCCATACGGCGGCGACCAGCAGATCGGCGCCCGGGTGGCGGCCGGCGAGGTGGATGCGGTCCTGTTCTTGAGGGATCCGCTGACCGCGCAGCCCCATGAACCGGACATCACCGCCCTCCTAAGGGTGTGCGACGTGCATAATGTGCCGCTGGCCACCAACTTGGCCACGGCCGAGCTGATCATCGCCTCCCTAGGGGAAGCATAAGCTTCCGCCAGGACGGCAGCCCCGGGGAGGGTGCGTGCCTAGTGTCCAAGCGACTCGCCGCCAACCACATCCTGTGGCTGACGATGGTGGTCATGCTGTTGGCGGCGTTCTGGATGAAGCCGATGTTGCGCCGCCTGTTTCCGATTCCGTTCGCGCGCGAAATCGCAGCCGCGGCCGAGGCCAACGCCTTGGATCCGTTCTTGGTGGCGGCGCTGGTGCGCGTCGAAAGCGGGTTTAACCCGCGCGCCGTTTCCTCGAGAGGAGCGCGCGGCCTGATGCAGGTCATGCCCGATACAGGCCAGTGGATCGCCGCGCAGATGGGCTGGACCGCCTTTGACCCTGAGCTGCTGTTTGACCCAGAACTTAACCTGCGGATGGGGACGTGGTACCTGCGGGCACTGCTGGAGCAGTTTGACGGGCGTCCCGCAGTGGCACTGGCCGCTTATAACGCCGGGCGGACGCGGGTGCAGGAGTGGCTCGTCCAGGGACGGTGGGACGGCCGGGAGGAGACGCTGGCCGATATCCCGTTCCCGGAAACCCGCAACCACGTGCGGCGGGTCCTCACCACCTTGGACACATACCGCTGGCTCTACGACGGCTCTTTTGAGCAGGTTTCACCGGACTTGAACCGAATGTAGATCCGATTTTCGAAAGGGAGGGCCCGTCGTGGGCTGGAGATTGGACTCAGTAGAAGACGTTAAGAACTGGCACGTCGATGGGCGCACCCGGTTTCACTCGGCGACCCATGAGGAGATCGCCGCGGGGGCGACCACCGACATTTACTTCATTAAGACGTTGCAAGTGTTGCGGCACCTTGGTCTTGCGGACAAGCCCGTGGTGGCGGAGATCTTCCCGCGGCAAAGCGGCGTGCTGTGCGGGGTCGAGGAGTGCTGCCACCTGCTCAAGGACGCGGGTGTTGAGGTGTGGGCGCTGCCGGAAGGCTCGGAGTTTGGCGCGAAGGATGTGGTGATGCGCATCGTTGGGCCGTACGGGCGATTTGGGGCGTATGAAACCGCCATCCTCGGGATGTTGGCCAGCGCTACCGGATGGGCCACCGCCGCACGGCGGGCCAAGCAAGCCGCGGGGGACAAGCCCGTTATCTGCTTTGGCGCTCGCCACGTGCACCCAGCGGTCGCCCCGGTGATGGAGCGGGCGGCGATGGTGGGCGGTGCGGACGGTGCGGCGTGCATATTGGGAGCAAAGCTGCTGGGTCGGGAGCCGGTAGGCACGATGCCCCACGCCATGTTTCTCATCATCGGCGACACGGTGGAGGGTGCCCTGGCGTACGACGCCATCATGCCGCCCGATTCCCCGCGCACGGTGCTCGTGGACACATTCAAAGACGAGGCGGAGGAGAGTTTGCGGGTCGCGGAGGCCCTTCAGGAGAGGCTGCAAGGGGTACGGCTGGACACGCCCGGGGAGCGCGGCGGGGTGACGGCGGGGCTGGTGGCTGAGGTACGCGCCCGGCTGGACCAGGCTGGTTTTCAGCACGTCCAGATCCTGGTTTCGGGAGGCCTCAACCCGGAGCGCATCCCGGAGCTTGCAGCCGCGGGCGCGGACGCCTTTGGGGTCGGCAGCTACATCTCGGGCGCCCCACCTATCGACATGACGATGGATCTCAAGGAAGTGGACGGTCGGCCGGTTGCCAAGCGAGGCCGCATCCCGGGTCGCTCGGCGGCGCCGCGGTTAGTTCGGGTGCTTTGATAGCAGGAGAGCCGGCCGGCACCGAGAAAGTTTTACGGTAACGCCTGAAGGAGGGACGTCGGTGGCTCCCCTGCTGTCGGTACGCAACCTGAGAGTGGGATTTCAGACCGAAGATGGCCTCGTTCCTGCAGTCGACGACATCAGCTTTGACCTGGAGCGGGGCGCCACCCTCGGCATCGTCGGAGAGTCGGGCTGCGGCAAAAGCGTGACCTCGCTGTCCATCATGCGCTTGATTCCCAGCCCGCCGGGGCGAATTTTGGGCGGCCAGATCCTGTTTGAGGGAGAAGACTTGCTCCAAAAGTCCCAGGCCGAGATGCGCCGCATCCGCGGCAACGAGATCTCCATGATCTTCCAGGAGCCGATGACCTCGCTTAACCCGGTGTTCACCATCGGCGACCAGATCATGGAAG
>LZRQ01000146.1 GCA_002159155.1 Firmicutes bacterium ZCTH02-B6 | reverse complement strand
GTTTTGAGCGCACGCACACCGCCGGTGAGATCCTCGATCGCTTCTCCGAACTTGAGGGCAGCACGGTCCGGGTCGCCGGACGGTTGCGCTCCATCCGCCGCCAAGGCAAGGTCACCTTTGCGGATCTCCAGGACGGCGGGCGGCGCATTCAGCTGTTTTGCCGCGTCAACACCATGGGCGAGCAGTCCTATGGGTTGTTGGACGTGTTGGACATCGGCGACATCGTGGGTGTCTCGGGTCAGGTCATGCGCACCCGCACGGGACAGGAGAGCGTCGAGGTCCAGACCGTGGAACTCTTGGCCAAGGCGCTCCGACCGCTGCCCGAGAAGTGGCACGGCCTGAAGGACGTTGAGCTGCGTTACCGCCAGCGCTACGTCGACCTGATCGTCAATCCGGACGTGCGGGACGTGTTCGTCGCCCGCAGCAAGGCGGTGGCAGCCATCCGCCGGTTTTTGGGCGAGCGCGGTTTCCTTGAGGTAGAAACCCCGATGCTCAATCCGATCCCCGGCGGAGCCAACGCCCGGCCGTTCATCACCCACCACAACGCGCTGGACATGGACTTGTACATGCGCATCGCACCGGAGCTGTACCTCAAGCGATTGCTGGTGGGCGGCTTCGACAAGGTGTTTGAGATCGGGAAGAACTTCCGGAACGAGGGCATCTCCACCAAGCACAACCCCGAGTACACCGCGGTGGAGGTGTACGAGGCCTACGCGGACGCCCGCGACATGATGCGGTTGACGGAAGAGCTGTTTGCCTACGTGGCCAAGGAAGTGACGGGCGGCACCGTCATCACTTATCAAGGAACCCGGATCGATCTGACGCCGCCGTGGCCGCGCCTGTCGATGATGGACGCGGTGGCGCGCTACGCGGGTGCCGACTTCGCTCAAATCCATTCGGACGAAGAAGCCCGCCGCTTGGCTGCAGAGAAGGGTGTCGAAGTGCCCAAAGACGCCACTTGGGGCCAGGTGCTTGCCGAGCTCTTTGAGGAGCTGGTGGAGCCCTACCTGATCCAGCCCGTGTTTATTGTTGACTATCCCGTTGAGATCTCGCCATTGGCCAAACGCAAGAGCGACGACCCGCGCCTGACCGATCGCTTCGAGCCGTACATCAACGGGTGGGAAGTGGCCAACGGCTTCTCTGAGCTCAACGACCCGGTGGATCAGCGCGAACGGTTCGTGCGCCAGATGGAGCAGCGTGCGGCCGGCGACGAGGAAGCCCACATGATGGATGAGGATTTCTTGCGGGCGCTGGAGCACGGTATGCCGCCCGCAGGCGGCCTAGGTATCGGCGTGGACCGGATGGTCATGCTTATGACCGACTCGCCGTCCATTCGGGACGTGATCCTGTTCCCGCATATGCGCCCGAAAGATTTGGTGTGACGCGGGCAGCAGCTATGGCACTACCCGTCGAGGAAACCGCTGCAGAGAAACAGGTCCCGGCGCGCTGGCGCTTCTGGCAAGGGATGCGGCTCGCTTGGCCCGTCGTTATGGGCTATGTCCCCATCGGCTTGGCTATGGGGGTTCTGGCCGCGAACATCGGCCTTTCGCCTTTCCAAACGGGTGCCATGTCCGCGCTGGTATATGCAGGGGCGAGCCAGTTTGTGGCGGTGGCCCTGCTGGAAGCCGGCGTGCCGGGCCTCTCGATTGTTGCGACCACCTTCCTCCTCAACCTCCGGCACCTCCTGATGAGCGCCGCGCTGAGCCCGTTTCTGCAGGGCGTGCGTGCCGGCGTCCTGGCAATTCTCGGCTTTTTCATCACCGACGAAAGCTTTGCTGTCGGTCACGGCGAGTTTAGCCGCTCTGGGCGCGGCGATGCGGTGCGCTTCGCGGGACTCGCGCTGACTGCCTACTTGAGCTGGGTGCTGGCGACTGTAGCCGGCGCATGGGTCGGCGGCGCACTGGCAGCCCCCGAAAAGCTGGGCTTTGACTTTGCGCTCCCCGCCATGTTCATCGGTCTTCTTGCTGGACAGTTGCGGGAACGAACGAGCTTCATGGTGGCCCTCCTTGCCGCACTGGCGGCGGTTGGCGGCGGCAAGCTCCTGGGCGGCTGGAGCGTGATGGCGGCGTCGATGATGGCGGCCGCGGCGGGGGTGATCCTTAAGCGATGGGCGGCGCGGTCGACGGACGCTACTTCCTGATCATCTTGGGCATGGCGGTCGTGACTTATCTGCCGCGGGTGCTTCCCTTGCTGCTTTTGGCTAACCGACCGCTGCCGCCCCTCCTGCAGGCATGGCTGGGCCTGCTGCCGCCCGCCCTTATGGCGGCGCTGGTGGCTCAGGCTGTCTTTGTACAGGACGGCGCACCCGACCTGTCGTTCAGAAACCCATTCGTCGTGCCGGCGGTGGTGAGCATGGCGGTCGCCTGGCGCACCCGCAGCCTGGGCTTGACGGTGCTGGCAGGGATGGCGGCCTCGGCCGTCTGGCACCGGGTGATCGCAGGCTGACGTTGCGGGCAAGCTGCGCTCTGCCGGGCGGCAACCGGCTGCCGAACCAGCGCCCGGGGCGCATCTTCCGCGCGAGTTGCGCTCGCGACCTCCAAAAGGGTATTGCGCGACCGTGGGGGGCCATGCTATATTAAGTCTCGCTGGCGCCACCCGGTAACGGGCTGGCAACGGCAGCAGAAAATGCCACTTGCCAATCGGCAAACGGCATGCTAACATTAGAACTTGCCTGCGCCACCTCGGGCGGTCAGCCGCCGGGGATGGAGCGGGACGGCAGCGCCCGCAAGGCCGCTGCCACGGGTCTAGGTTGGTCCTTGAAAACTAAACAGCGTGACGACCTGGTAGATGGGTGCGGGTCTTTCCGAAAGGGAAGGCTGAAGCGGTAAGCCGGGATGGCTTGCTGTTGATTGGTCTACAACCCCTGCTGGGAGACCGGTAGGGATGTGGAACGATTAACGGAGAGTTTGATCCTGGCTCAGGACGAACGCTGGCGGCGTGCCTAATACATGCAAGTCGTGCGGGGAGGTTCGTGGAAGTCCTTCGGGATGGAAGCGGACGTCCTAGCGGCGGACGGGTGAGTAACGCGTAGGGAACCTGCCCTCAAGACCGGGATAACCCGGGGAAACTCGGGCTAATACCGGATGAGGCCACGAGGCCGCATGGTGTTGTGGTCAAAGGGGAAACCCGCTTGAGGATGGCCCTGCGTCCCATTAGCTAGTTGGTGAGGTAACGGCTCACCAAGGCGACGATGGGTAGCCGGCCTGAGAGGGTGGACGGCCACACTGGCACTGAGACACGGGCCAGACTCCTACGGGAGGCAGCAGTAGGGAATTTTGCGCAATGGGCGAAAGCCTGACGCAGCGACGCCGCGTGGGGGAAGAAGGCCTTCGGGTCGTAAACCCCTGTCGGAGGGGACGAAGGACGTGACGGTACCCTCCAAGGAAGCCCCGGCTAACTACGTGCCAGCAGCCGCGGTAATACGTAGGGGGCGAGCGTTGTCCGGAATCACTGGGCGTAAAGGGAGCGTAGGCGGCTCTGTAAGTCCTGCGTGAAAGGCGCCGGCTTAACCGGCGAGAGTCGTGGGAAACTGCAGGGCTTGAGTGCCGGAGAGGGTGGCGGAATTCCCGGTGTAGCGGTGAAATGCGTAGATATCGGGAGGAACACCAGTGGCGAAGGCGGCCACCTGGACGGTAACTGACGCTGAGGCTCGAAAGCTGGGGGAGCAAACAGGATTAGATACCCTGGTAGTCCCAGCCGTAAACGATGGGTGCTAGGTGTTGTGGGCCTTGAGCCTGCTGTGCCGTAGGACACCCAATAAGCACCCCGCCTGGGGAGTACGGCCGCAAGGCTGAAACTCAAAGGAATTGACGGGGGCCCGCACAAGCGGTGGAGCATGTGGTTTAATTCGAAGCTACGCGAAGAACCTTACCAGGCCTTGACATCACCCGGAAGGTCGTGGAAACACGGCCGTCCTTCGGGACCGGGTGACAGGTGGTGCATGGTCGTCGTCAGCTCGTGTCGTGAGATGTTGGGTTAAGTCCCGCAACGAGCGCAACCCTCGCCCTTAGTTGCCAGCACCTCGGGTGGGCACTCTAAGGGGACTGCCGGTGACAAACCGGAGGAAGGTGGGGATGACGTCAGATCATCATGCCCCTTATGGCCTGGGCTACACACGTGCTACAATGGCCGGTACAGACGGAAGCGAAGGGGCGACCCGGAGCGAATCCGAAAAAGCCGGTCTCAGTTCGGATCGCAGGCTGCAACTCGCCTGCGTGAAGGCGGAATCGCTAGTAATCGCGGGTCAGCATACCGCGGTGAATACGTTCCCGGGCCTTGTACACACCGCCCGTCACACCACGAAAGCCGGAAACACCCGAAGCCGGTGTCCTAACCCGCAAGGGAGGGAGCCGTCGAAGGTGGGGCCGGTGATTGGGGTGAAGTCGTAACAAGGTAGCCGTATCGGAAGGTGCGGCTGGATCACCTCCTTTCTAAGGAGTTTCAACGCACCCGCTGCCACAGTCACGCTGTTTAGTTTTGAGGGACCGGCCGGCCGTGCCGGCTCTCTTGGGCTTATAGCTCAGTTGGTTAGAGCGCACCCCTGATAAGGGTGAGGTCGGTGGTTCGAATCCACCTAAGCCCACCAGGCGGCCGATGGCGGTCGCTCGTTTGCACCTTGACAACTGCACAAGGCGAAAGAGGGTAATGCACGAGAAGCGTGCGTACCTGTGTTGAGGACTAGCGTGGTCAAGCGGACGAAGGCGTACGGCGGATGCCTAGGCGCCAGGGGCCGAAGAAGGACGGGGCAAGCGCCGAAACGCCCCGGGGAGCCGCAAGCAGGCGTTGATCCGGGGATTTCCGAATGGGGCAACCTGCCAGGGGGAATGCCCTGGCATCGTCACCTGAATCCATAGGGTGGCGAAGGGAACCGGGGGAAGTGAAACATCTCAGTACCCCGAGGAGAAGAAATCAACCGAGATTCCCTAAGTAGCGGCGAGCGAACGGGGAAGAGCCCAAACTCCAGCCGTGTCAAGCCCACAGGCGTTGCGGCTGGAGGGTTGTAGGGGCTGCAGGAGGAGGCTGTGGACTCCTCACCGCGCCGGTCTTCCTAGTCGAAGAGGTCTGGAAAGGCCCGCCATAGAGCGTGACAGCCGCGTAGGCGAAAGGGAGAAACGGACGGAGCAGATTCCCTGAGTACCACGGGACACGTGAAATCCCGTGGGAAGCTGGGGGGACCACCCTCCAAGGCTAAATACCCACTGGCGACCGATAGCGCATAGTACCGTGAGGGAAAGGTGAAAAGCACCCCGGAAGGGGAGTGAAATAGAACCTGAAACCGTACGCCGACAAACAGTCGGAGCCCTAGGCCGCAAGGCAGGGTGACGGCGTACTTTTTGTAGAACGGACCGGCGAGTGACATCGCGGTGCGAGGTTAAGGGCTTCAGGCCTGGAGCCGCAGCGAAAGCGAGTCCGAATAGGGCGTGAGTACCGTGATGTCGACCCGAAGCCGGGTGATCTACCCATGGCCAGGGTGAAGCTGGGTTAATCCCCAGTGGAGGCCCGAACCACGTGGACGTTGAAAAGTCCTGGGATGAGCTGTGGGTAGGGGTGAAAAGCCAATCGAACCCGGTGATAGCTGGTTCTCCCCGAAATAGCTTGAGGGCTAGCCTCGGGTGGTGAAACGGCCGGAGGTAGAGCACTGATCGGGCTAGGGGCCCCAAAAGGTTACCGAACCCGTTCAAACTCCGAATGCCGGTCGTGGATGCCCGGGAGTCAGACAGCGGGGGATAAGCTCCGTTGTCAAAAGGGAAACAGCCCAGACCACCAGCTAAGGTCCCTAAGTTCCGGCTAAGTGGGAAAGGATGTGGGGTTGCTTAGACAGCCAGGAGGTTGGCTTAGAAGCAGCCATTCCTTTAAAGAGTGCGTAATAGCTCACTGGTCGAGTGACCCTGCGCCGAAAATGTAGCGGGGCTCAAGCCGGACACCGAAGCTGTGGGTGCCATCGTTCGATGGCGCGGTAGGGGAGCGTTCCGTGCCGCGCAGAAGCGGTAGCGAAAGCCGCCGTGGAGCGCACGGAAGTGAGAATGCCGGTATAAGTAGCGAAAAGAAGGGTGAGAATCCCTTCCGCCGAAAGCCTAAGGATTCCTGAGGAAGGTTCGTCCGCTCAGGGTTAGTCGGGACCTAAGGCGAGGCCGAAAGGCGTAGCCGATGGACAACGGGTTGATATTCCCGTACCACCGCGCGGGCGTCTGAGCAATGGGGTGACGCAGAAGGGTAGGTACAGCCGGGTGCTGGACGTCCCGGTGCAAGCGCGTAGAGGGTGCGGTAGGCAAATCCGCCGCACAAAACCTCAAGGCGTGACGCCGAGGGAAATTGAGTACCGAAGTGGCCGATCCCACGCTGCCAAGAAAAGCCTCTAGCGAGTCCGCCGGTGCCCGTACCGCAAACCGACACAGGTAGGCGAGGAGAGAATCCTCAGGCGCGCGAGAGAACCCCTGTTAAGGAACTCGGCAAACTAGCCCCGTAACTTCGGGAGAAGGGGCGCCCTAGTAGGGTGAGCACCCCCGCGGTGTGAGCCCGAGGGGGCCGCAGTGAAAGGGCCCAAGCGACTGTTTATCAAAAACACAGGTCTCTGCGAAGCCGTAAGGCGACGTATAGGGGCTGACGCCTGCCCAGTGCCGGAAGGTTAAGGGGAGGGGTTAGCCGCAAGGCGAAGCTCCGAACCAAAGCCCCGGTGAACGGCGGCCGTAACTATAACGGTCCTAAGGTAGCGAAATTCCTTGTCGGGTAAGTTCCGACCTGCACGAAAGGCGTAACGACTTGGGCGCTGTCTCAACAGGGGGCTCGGCGAAATTGTGGTATGCGTGAAGACGCGCATTACCCGCGGCTAGACGGAAAGACCCCGTGGAGCTTTACTGTAGCCTGGGATTGGATTTCGGTATTGGATGTATAGAATAGGTGGGAGGCTGAGAAGCCGGGACGCTAGTCTCGGTGGAGCCGCCGGTGGAATACCACCCTTCCGGTGCTGAAGTTCTAACCACGAGCCGTAAGCCGGCTCTGGGACAGTCCCTGGTGGGCAGTTTGACTGGGGCGGTTGCCTCCTAAAAGGTAACGGAGGCGCCCAAAGGTTCCCTCAGCGCGGTCGGAAATCGCGCGTGGAGTGCAAAGGCATAAGGGAGCCTGACTGCAAGACAGACACGTCGAGCAGGGACGAAAGTCGGGCTTAGTGATCCGGCGGTGCCGGGTGGAAGGGCCGTCGCTCAACGGATAAAAGCTACCCCGGGGATAACAGGCTGATCTCCCCCAAGAGTCCACATCGACGGGGAGGTTTGGCACCTCGATGTCGGCTCATCGCATCCTGGGGCCGGAGTAGGTCCCAAGGGTTGGGCTGTTCGCCCATTAAAGCGGTACGCGAGCTGGGTTCAGAACGTCGTGAGACAGTTCGGTCCCTATCTGCCGCGGGCGTAGGAGATTTGAGGGGAGCCGTCCCTAGTACGAGAGGACCGGGATGGACGCACCGCTGGTGTACCAGTTGTCCCGCCAGGGGCACGGCTGGATAGCCAAGTGCGGCAGGGAGAAGCGCTGAAAGCATCTAAGCGCGAAGCCCCCCCCAAGATGAGATCTCCCACCGGTTCATCCGGGTAAGACCCCTCGTAGATGACGAGGTCGATAGGCCGGAGGTGTAAGGGCAGCAATGCCCTCAGCTTACCGGTACTAATCGGTCGAGGGCTTGACCTCGCTTTCACCTCAACACCATCCGCCTTGTGCAGTTGTCAGGGTGCAAACCCTCGCTCCTCTTACAACCGTTATACCGTTTTCCGGTGCGTATGGCGGAGGGGTCACACCCGTTCCCATTCCGAACACGGCCGTTAAGCCCT
Organism: Firmicutes bacterium ZCTH02-B6; assembly: GCA_002159155.1. Taxonomy (GTDB): domain Bacteria; phylum Bacillota; class Limnochordia; order Limnochordales; family ZCTH02-B6; genus ZCTH02-B6. Next base: position 998 of record LZRQ01000146.1, on the reverse strand, counting down.
CCAGCGCCAATGGTACTGCCCGGGCAACTGGGTGGGAGAGTAGGTCCGCGCCGGAAAACTTTTATGGCGCCCAGCGAAAGGCTGGGCGCTTTTTTTCGGGCAGACTAGGCAAGCGGCCGGACGGCGCGATGTCCGTCGACAGGGGCACCCATTCCCGTGTTCGCACCGATTGTCGCCCGCTGCGGGAGGAGAACCGTACGGAACTGCTGGCCATTGTCATCGCCACCCTTATCCCCGGGCTTCTTTGGCTGCTGTTTTTCTACCGCCGGGACCGGTTTGAGGCCGAGCCGCCGTGGCTTGTGCTGCGCGCGTTTGTGTACGGTTCCGTGTCCATTGTGCCCGCCATCGCTGTCGAGCTCCCGTTCCAGCGTTTTCTGGTTGCACCCTCCAGTGAGGCCGACCGTCTTCTGGTGATTTTCGTGGTCGTTGGCCTTGGTGAGGAGCTGGCCAAGTTCGCAGCGACTTACCTTGCCGTCTGGCACTCGCGGCACTTCAACGAAGTGATGGACGGGATCGTGTACGCGGTCGCCGCCGCGCTCGGTTTCGCGACGGTTGAAAACGTCGTGTACACGTCGGTGTTTGGCCTGCATGTCGCGCCAGCGCGGGCCCTGGTAGCCTCGCTGGCCCACGCCTGCTTTTCAGGAGTCATGGGCTTTTATCTCGGTTGGGGCAGGCTCTCCGCATCGCGTCCAGGGCCCGCCATCGCATTTGGGATCGGGGTGGCGGCGGCGCTGCACGGTGCTTACGATTATCTCCTCCTGTCAGGCTGGGCCCCGCCGGCCGTCGCGTTGGCGATGGTAGCCGGCCTGTACGCTTTGCTTTCCCGCAAAATTCGCCAGGCCGTGCGTCTTTCACCGTTTCGGCGCGATTGAATCGTGTAACGTTACTGTAGCACAGGGAATGGAAGGGGATGGAAAGAAAGAAGACCTCACCGTCCTGGACGGGACGAGTACTCATCGTACTCCGAAGGTGAGGTCTTCCATGGAACTCCTTCAACG
>LZRQ01000145.1 GCA_002159155.1 Firmicutes bacterium ZCTH02-B6 | reverse complement strand
GCCGTATTTGGCCCGGGCGGCTGAGGAGCACTCGGGGCCGCACATGCCCTGGTTCTGGCGGGGGGCGCTGCAAGGCGGCGGGGTGCTCAGCGACATGATGTGCCACTCGGTGGAAGCGGCCCGGTTCCTTTTGACTCCGCCCGATCGCCCCGACTACTTGCGGCCGCTGGCGGTCACGGCCACCATTGCGAGCCTCAAGTGGAGCCGGGACCATTACGCCCGGCTGCTCAAGGAAAACAGCGGCGGCGAGGTGGACTACCGCCGGGCGCCCGCCGAGGACTACGCGACGGCGGAAGTGGTGTACGAGACGGCGGACGGGCAACTGGTGGTGACGCAGGCGACCACGTCGTGGAGCTATGTGGGGCCGGGCCTGCGGCTTACCTTTGAGCTCCTTGGCCCTGAGTACTCGCTGGCCATCAACACGTTGGAGCAGGAAGGGAAACTGTTCCTGAGCCGCAACGTCACGGGCGAGGCCGGCGAGGATTTGGTGGAAAAGCAGGCTGCGGAGCAGGGCCAGATGCCCTTTATCGGCGACGAGGCCCACACGTACGGTTACACCGCCGAAAACCAGCACATGACCAGGGCGTTTGCGGAGGGCCGGATGCCGCGAGAGACGTTCCACGACGGGGTGCTGGTGACGCAGCTGCTTATGGCCGCCTATAAGTCCGCGGAGCTGGGGGTCACGCTCCGCTTCAACCCGGATAATTTGGATGAGTTCGTGCCCTTGGTGCAGCAGGAGCGGTGGAACCCGCGGAGCTTGGTGGAGCGGGCCCGCGAAGCGTGAGGCGCTGCTGAGCCAGGACGTAAGCTGTGCGCCACTTTTTGAAAGCTCCGGGCGCCGCGTTGGCGCGGTGCCCGGCTTCTTATGTTCCAAATAATGGAACGAGCGTCCGAAGTTCGGGACATTTGCCGCGCCCAGGGTGGCAAAACGTCCCTGCCATCCCTGTGAGCTGGGTTTCTACAATGGAATTGCCAGGGGGTGGAGCTCGCCCCCGGCCACGCAAGGCCGACCCGCTCATGACGGCTGGCGACGTTTGCCAAAAGGGGGCGGTTTCATGAAGGTCAGAGATGTGTACACCAAGGGCGCCATCACGGTGACGCCGCGCACGTCCATCGCCGACGCCCGGCGGCTCATGGAGGAGCACAAGATCCGGCGCCTCCCGGTGGTGGACGGGGACCGAGTCGTGGGCATCGTTACCCAGAGGGACCTGTTGCGGGCGACGCCGTCGGTGGCCACGAGCCTCTCCATCTGGGAGATCAACTATCTGCTGGACAAGGTGCGGGTCGAGGAGATTATGACCCGCGACGTGGTGACGGTCACGCCCGAGACCAGCCTCGCGGACGTGGCCAAGTTGATGATCGACCGCAAGATCGGCGGCCTGCCGGTGGTGGAGGACGGGCGCGTCGTAGGTGTCATCACGGAGTCCGACGCCTTCAGGGCACTGGTCCGCCTGCTTGAGGCCGGCGAACCTACCGCGGCCGGCGCACACACCGGGGCCCGGGCGTAGTCGCCCGGGCCCCGTCCGTTACCCTTGGCGGCGCTCGCCATTTCTTGCCGCCATTGCCTCTCAGTTTCATGCCTTGACTACTGCTGGCAGCAATCGTATCGTGGAAGAGGTACTTGCCGCAGCGCTGGGGAAATTCGGCTTCAGCGCTGCGTGTTTTTCCCGGAGGGATCGGCCGTGCGCGCCCGCCTGACGTATATCGTTGTGCCTATCCTCATCTTGGTCGCCGGCGCCGCCGGCTGGTGGTTTGGCCAACAGGGCGCCACCGGGCAGCCGGCCGCGACGGGGCCCGCGGGGGCCGGTGTTTCGGGCTCCGGGAGCATTAGCGCCGGTATCGGGACGGCGACGGATAGTGGCGAATCGTCCAGCCAAGGCACGCCCGCCGGCGCGTCCGGGATTGTGACCGTGCGCGCGGTCACGATCGCCGAGGAGACGCTGGGCCGGACCGTGCTGGTGACCGGCACCGTGGCGGCCAGTCAGGAAGTGACGCTGGTGGCCAAGGTGCCGGGGACCGTCCGCTGGGTCGCGGGAGACATGGGTGCCCGCGTCGAAGCGGGCCAGCCGGTGGTGCAGTTGGATGACACCGAGCTTCGCCTGAGCCTAGAGCAGCGGCGGGCGGCCTTGGTGGCGGCCGAGGCGAGCCTGGCGCGCCTTTTGGCGGGAGCCGCCGAGGAGGAGTTGGCCCAGGTCCGGGCGGCGGTGGCCCAGGCCGAGGCTTCCTTTGAGCGAGTCGCCGAAACGTTGGCGCGGTATGAGTCCCTTTACCAACAGGGCATTATCTCGGAAGACGCCATCCAAGCGGTCCGCACTGAGCACGAGGTCGCGCGCCTGCAGCTCGAGTCGGCCCGGCAGCGCCTCATTCTCATGGAGCGGGGCGCCACCCGGGAGGACATCCAGATGGCCGAGGCCCAGGTGCAGCAGGCTCGGGTGGCCGTGGAGCTCGCCGAGCAGCAGCTGGCGGATGCCACCGTGCGGGCGCCGTTTGCTGGACTGTTGGCCAGCCGACCACCGGTGGTCGGCAGTCTCGTAGGGGCGGGCAGCCCGGTGGCATCCTTGGTGGACATCGATCGCGTCCTGATCGAAGCCGGTTTCAGCGAGCGGGACGTCAACGGCTTGGCCGTCGGGCAGACGGTGCGCGTCCGGGTGGATGCGCTCGGCGGTGCGGAGCTCATGGGCACCATTGCAGCGGTCTCGCCCGTGGCCGACCGCACGAGTCGCGCCTTCCCGGTGCGCTTCACGGTGGAGAACCCCGAGCATTGGCTCAAGCCCGGCATGGTGGCGCGGGTGGAGGCGGAAGTGGAGCGAGTCGTCGCGCCGGTTGTCCCCAAGGCGGCGGTGTTTACCCGCAGCGGGCGGCAGGTCGTCTACGTGATCGAGGAGAGCGGCGCCGAGCTCATCGTGCGGGAGGTGCCCGTCACCGTCGGCCTTGAGACGGGTGATCGGGTGGCGGTCACCGGCGGCCTGTCTCCCGGCGCGCTCGTCGCGGTGCCTGAGCCGGGAATGTTTCTGCGGGACGGCGTCAGGATCCGCGTGATCCAGGAGGAGCGGTAACGTGTCCATCCCTGCTCTATCCGTTAGGCGCCCCATCGCCAGCCTAATGATTATCCTCGCCATGCTCGTCCTGGGCGGCGTGGCCCTGACGCGCATGCCGCTCGCGTTGCTGCCGGACCTCAATTTCCCCGCTGCGGTCGTCATCACCAGCTACGAGAACGTCGGCCCGCAGGAAATCGAGACGCTGGTCACCAGGCCTATCGAAGAGGCGATGGCCACAGTGGCCAACGTGCGCCGCATCCGCTCCACCTCGTCGCCGGGCTCGTCGCAGGTGGTCGTGCAGTTTAACTGGGGCACCGACATGGACTTTGCAGCCCTGGAGATGCGGGAGCGGCTCGATCTCATCCGCGACTTCCTCCCTGACGGCGTTGGCCAGCCGCAAGTATTCCGCTTTGACCCGTCCATGCAGGCCATGTTCCAGTTTAACGTTGGCGGCATGGAGGACTTGGCGAGCCTGAAGCAGTTTGTGGAGGATAACATTAAAAACCGCCTCGAGCGCATCGAAGGCGTCGCCCAGGTCAACGTTATGGGCGGCATGGAGCGACAGATCCGGGTGGAGGTCGACCAGGCCCGGCTGGACGCTTGGGGGCTCTCGATTGACACCGTGCGCCAGGCTTTGGCGGCCGGTAACCTGACCCTTCCTGTCGGCCGGATTACTGCCCAAGGGCGCGAGCTCAATGTGCGCACGGTGGGCGATTTCGCCGACCTCGAACAAATTCGCGACACGGTCATTTACGCCGGCCCCGGAGGCGTCGTGCGGGTGCGCGATGTGGCCGAGGTGGTGGACGGCTACAGCGAGCAATTGATGACGTCCCGCCTCAACGGCCAGCCCAGCGTCGCGGTGACCATCCAGCGGGAAGCCAAGGCAAACACCGTCATCGTCTCCAACCGGATCCTCGAAGAGCTCGAGCGGCTGCGGGCGGAGTTCGGCGGCGTGACCTTGCAGGTGGTCTGGGACGAGGCGCAGTTTATCCGCTTGGCCATCCGCTCTGTCTTTGAGAACGCCGTGCAGGGTGCCGTCATCGCTATGGCGGTGCTGTGGCTGTTTTTGCGGGCATGGGGCCCGACCTTCATCATCGGCAGCTCCATCCCGGTGGCCGCCATGGCTGCCCTGTTTATCCTCTACATGATGGACGTCTCGCTCAACATGTTTTCCCTGGGCGGCCTTGCCCTCGGCGTCGGCATGCTGGTGGACAACGCCATCGTGTCGCTGGAAAACATCTTTCGCCATCGCCAGCTGGGCAACACCCCGGAGGAAGCGGCCATCATCGGTGCCAACGAGGTGGGTCTGGCCCTCGGCGCCTCGACGCTGACGACGGTGGCCGTGTTTTTGCCCATCGTGTTCGTCGGCGGCATCGCGGCCGAGCTATTCCGGGATTTGTCGTACGCGGTCGCGTTCGCCCTGCTCATGTCCTGGGTGGTGGCGGTGACCTTTGTGCCGATGGTTGCCGCCCGGGTGCGCATGAAGGTCCCGGATGGCGCCGGCGATGACGTGCCGGGCCGCCCTGACCGGACCGGCCGCCGTGGCCTCATGGACTGGGCTCGGGACGGCTACGCCAATTTCCTGCGCTGGATCTTGCACCGCCGGTGGGTGGCGGTGGCGGTAGTCGGGGGACTGTTGGCCTCCGCGGTCGCGATCTACTCGTCGCTGGGCCAAGAATTCCTACCCGTGACGGACACCGGTGAAATCGCGGTGCGGGTTCGCATGCCCTATGGCACGGTTCGGCAAGACACCGAGGCTGTCGTGCGGCAGATCGAGGATTTTGCTGCGGCTATCCCCGAGGTGGAAACGGTCTTTTCGTCCGTCGGTAGCCGCGACGGCAGCGGCAACGAGACAGGTGTGATGCATATCGGCCTCGTAGAAAAGGCAGCCCGGCGCCGCAGCACCGAGGACGTTGTCGAGCAGCTGCGTGCGTTTGGCGCTAGGTTCCCCGAGGCGGAAGTCCGGGTCGCGATGCAAAACCCGTATACAGGCACCGGGGAGGCCGGCGGGGCGCCGGTCGTGCTTAAGATTATGGGCGACGATCCGGATGAGCTGCGGGACATCGCTGAGGCCGTCGCTGACCGGGTGGCGGCGGTGCCCGGCACGCGGGACATCGAGGTTTCCACCCGAGAAGGCCGCCCCGAGATACAAGTGATCGTCGACCGGGAGAGGGCGTCCCGCTACGGCCTAACGGTGGGCCAGATCGCGTCCGCCTTGCGCACCGCGGTGGACGGAGCCGTGGCAACCCGGTATCGTCCCGGCGGGACGGGCACGGAGATCGACGTCCGGGTGCAGCTCGCACGCGAGTGGCGGAGTGACTTGGTCTCGCTGGAGCGGCTGCTCATCCCGACGCCTCTCGGGTTCAACGTACCGCTGCATGAGGTGGCACGCCTGGTGGAAGGGATCGGTCCGGTGGCCATCGACCGGGAGGATCAATCGCGGGTCGTCTTTGTCTACGCCCATTTGAGCGGGCGGGATCTCGACAGCGTGACGCAAGACATCAGCGCCGCACTGGAGGCGATGAGCCTACCGGCGCACGTGACGTGGGCGTTTGGCGGCGACACCGCGGAGATGGAGGAAGCTTTTGGCAGTCTCAGCTTCGCACTGGTGCTGTCCGTCGCGCTCATCTACATGATCATGGCCGCACAGTTTGAGTCGTTGATGCACCCGCTGGTGATCATGTTCACCGTGCCGCTGGGCTTCGCCGGGGTGTTGTGGGCCTTGTACATCACAGGCCGGCCCTTGAGCGTGCCTGCGCTGATCGGTGTCATCATGCTGGCCGGTATCGCTGTCAATAACGGCATCGTCATGATCGATTACGTCAACCAGCTGCGGCGTGCCGGGATGGACAGGTTGTCGGCCTTGGTGGCCGGCTGCCCGACCCGTCTGAGGCCGGTCGCCATGACCACGCTGACGACGGTGCTGGGCATGATCCCGCTGGCCTTGGGGCGGGGCGAGGGTTCGGAGCTGCAGGCCCCCATCGCCATCGTCATCATCAGCGGTTTGTCTGTGTCGACCCTGCTCACCTTGGGCTTTGTGCCGGTGGCCTATAGCCTTTTTGACGACGCCGGGCAGTGGCTCGTGCGAATTTTTGCCCGGCGCCGGGGCGGCGAAGCGAGGGTTCCGCGCGAAGCTGCAAATTCCGGCGCAGCGGTAGAAGCGGGTCAAACCTTGGAACCAGGCGAGGCGCCCGACTTTGTGCGCTAAAGAAGGTCCTGGGCCGGGACGCGCCGCGCAGACAGGGGCACGATGGATCGGACACGGTGGTTGGGACACGGTGGATGGAACCATAGATGGCTCTATGGATGGGAGGTAGGGCGATGCAGGGCACGCGGAAGATTTGGGGCATCGTCATAGGCACGGTGCTGGCGCTGGTTGTCGGTGCAGTCACGCTGCCGGTTGCGGCCCAGCCGGCGGGGACAGCGGCCGCATTGGGCGAGGCCCGCGGCGAGCAGGCCGCGGTAGTCCGTCTTAACCTCATGCAGGCCGTGACTCTGGCCTTGGCCAACAACGTGGAGCTGGCGCTCGCCCGGCAAGAGGTTGAAGCGGCGCGGGTGGGGCTGGCCCAGGCGCAGGCCATGAGCCTCATTAGCCCGTCGCCGACGGTGCTCCAGCAGGCGGAGTCCGGGCTGGCGCTGGCCGAGCGCAGCCTGGCCCTGGCCCAGCAGCGGGTCGCCTTTGCCGTGGAAGGCGCCTACTATGACGTCCTGCGCCTGCAAAATCTTCTCGCCGTCATGGACGATGCCCTGGAGGCCGCCCGGCGACAGCTGACCGTGGCGGAAAACCGGCTGCGCACTGGCGTCGCCACGCAGATCGACGTGCTTAGGGCCAAGACGTCGTTGATGCAAACGGAGGCAGACCGGGCCCAGCTGGCGGACAATCTTGCCCTCGTCCTGGCCCGCTTCCGGCAGGCGGTCGGGCTTGACCCTGCGGTCGTCCTCGAGCTTGATGAGGAGGTCCTCACCTACGAGCCGGTGTCCATCCCGCTGGAGCAGGCCATCGCCGAGGGGTTGCGCAACCGCCTGGAGCTGGCCCAGGTGCGACTGGCCGTAGAGTTGGCTGAGAAGGAGCTGGAACTGGCGACCAACGACTATACGCCCGAGCTCACCCGCATGCAGGCGGCCATCCGCCTGGAACAGGCCAGGCTGCAGCTGCGCCAGGCGGAGCAAGGAATCGCCCTGGATATTCAGCGCGCCTACAACGCCCTGCAGGACGCCTATCGCCGCATCTCGGTAACGGAGCAGCGGTTGCGGGAGATGGAGGAAAACTGGCGGGTGGTGCAGGCGTTGTATGAGGCCCGCATGGCCACCGACCTAGAGGTGCTCCAGGCTCAGACGGGGCTCACCGAGGCTCGCAGTGCCGCCATACACGCGGTCTTTGACTACAACGTGGCCCGGGCCGACTTCTTCCAGGCCATCGCCCGGGAGCTGGACAAGCGATGAGGACGCAGGCTGCCAAAAGATACCGCTCAGGCCCCGTGGCTGCGCTGCTGGGCTCCGCCAGACGCTTTGCAGCCGCCGGGATGCCCTGGGCCTGGCGGCTACGCGTTGCCCGGCGTGTTGCTGCCATTTGGTTGCCAGCCCTCCTCGGGCTGGCGCTTCATTTCCCCGGGGTCGCGGCGGCCCAGTCAACAAGTGTTGCCCACGACGAGCACGCCCTGATCGTCTACGACGCGGTGCGGGTGGTGGAGCGGGCCCTAACGCACCATCTGGGTGTGCGGGCTGCACAGCTCCAGTATTTGCTGGGACAAGCCCGGGCAGAGGAGACCCGCGCCTCGCTGCGGCCGTCGTTGTCCGTAGAGGGCGGTCCTTACCGCTTGTGGCGAGACGGGAGCACGCCTCCTGCCGGAGTGGCCGAGCAGTTGGAACAGATGAAAAACTCGCCTAATGCCAGTGACGAGATCACCGCCAGCGGTTACCGCGCCTCCCTCAACTTCCGGGCGTCCTTGTGGCGGTCGGCGCTGCAGCAGGCGTTGGCCGCCTTGGCAGGCGCCGAGGGAGAACAAGCGCTGGACGATTTCGAGAACACGCTGGGCGGCGTTATCGTCCAGAGCCTGGAAGCGTATTACGGCGTCCTTCGGGCAGAGGCCGCGCGGCGGGTCGCCATGGCGGCGTACCGGGAGGCCGAGGCGCGGGTTGAGGAGCGGGCGGCGCAAGTGGCCGCGGGCACAGCGACCGAGGCGGATCGGCTTCAGGCGGAAGCTGAGCGCTTCGGCGCCCAGGCGGAGCTCATCCGGGCCGAAGGGGAGCTGGCGGCGGCTCGGATGGGGCTCAACAAGAGTTTGGGCTACCCCTTGAGCACGGAGCTCACAGTGGTTGAAACCGCTATTCCGGCCGTATGGCCGGACCTCGAGGAGGCCCTCGCCTCGGCTGCCGACCGAGGCGATGTGCAAAAGGCGCGCAGGGACCTTGAGCAGGCCCGCGCGGCTCAGACCATTGCGGTGGAGCAGGCGAAGCCCGGCCTGCAGCTGGCTGCCCGTTACCGCTGGACCGACGCGGAGCTGTCCTTCGGGATCGACCGCCATGGTTACATGGGCGGCAGCGCCACCACGAGCCGCAGCTTCCGGGATGACGGGTCAGCCCTTCCATCCGGCGAAGCGCCCAACTGGACGGTGGCGATCGAGATGCGTTGGCCGCTGGCGGACGGGGGCGAGACGAAGGCCCGGATCGCCCAGGCCGTTCTCCAAGCCGAGCTCGCCGCTTTGCAGCTGGAGCAAGTCGAGCAGTCCGTTCAGGCGGATGTCACGGCCGTCTATGCTCGCTTGATGAGCGCTGTAGCCGCGCTGGAGGGCGCCCAGCAGGGTGTGGC
>LZRQ01000144.1 GCA_002159155.1 Firmicutes bacterium ZCTH02-B6 | reverse complement strand
CCGTAGAGCTCGTCGTTCACGGCCTCAAACTCCGCGACAGACCGCCGTTCCTGGCCAAAGGCCTTGACGACGGCGTGGGCCGTGTACATCTCCTCCACATGCCCGTTGAGACGGCCGAGCGCCTGTTGCTGCTGGCGGAAATACCCCTGGGAGCGGCGGGCGACCACGGCCGTGATCACGCCGGACAACGGCAACGTCACCATGGTCAGGAGAGCCAGCACCCAGCTGATGCGTACCATCATCACGATAATCCCGATGACGGTCACCACTGCCATCAGAGCCTGGGCCAAGCTTTGCTGCAAGGTGTTGCTGATGTTGTCGATGTCGTTTGTGACCCGGCTCAGCGTTTCACCGTGCGGCCGGCTGTCGTAGTAGCGCAGGGGCAGCCGCATGAGCTTGGCGTCCACATCCTGCCGCAGCCGGTAGACGATCCGCTGTGCGACCCCGGCCATGACGTATTGCTGACCAAACGCGCACGCCGCGCTCAGCAGGTACAAACCCGCCAAAAGGACGAGGATTTCCCTCACCCGGCCAAAATCGATGGCCGCGCCCGGAATCCCCGCTCGTTTCGCCATAAAGCCTTCAAACAAGACCGTCGTGGCGTCGCCCAGCACCCGAGGGGTGGCGATGGCAAACACTGTCGAGAGGGCTGCCAGGACCAGCACGACGACCAGCTGGGGCAGGTGAGGCCGTACATAGCCCAACAGGCGCCGCAGCGTGCCGCGGAAATCTTTGGCCCGTTGCACGGGCATGCCGACCATAGCCGGGCCGTGATGACGCGGCAACGCCGAGAGATCGTCACGGCGTGCTCCCCGCCCCCCATGGGACATGTTGTGGCTCATGCCACCGCCTCCTCACCCAACTGCGAAATGACGATCTCCCGGTAGACAGGGCATGTACGCACCAGCTCTTCATGGGTACCGATGCCCACGGCGCGCCCGCTATCGAGTACGATGATCTGATCGGCGTGCATGATGGTGTTGACCCGCTGGGCCACGATAATGACGGTGGCATCGTGGGTTTCCCTCTTTAGGGCTGCCCGCACGGCGGCGTCCGTCTTAAAGTCCAGCGCCGAGAAACAGTCGTCGAACACGTAGACCTTGGGCCGGCGGACCACAGCGCGGGCGATGGTCAACCGCTGTCGCTGGCCGCCAGACAAGTTGGTCCCGCCCTGGTCGACCATGGTGTCAAAGCCCTGGGGCATGCTCCGGATAAACTCCAGCGCCTGTGCGATCCCGGCTGCTCTCTCGATCTCGTCCTCGGTCGCGTCCTCGCAGCCGTACCGGATATTGTCCCGGATAGTGCCGCTGAAGAGCACCGCCTTTTGGGGGACAAAGCCGATACAGCGGCGCAGCTCGTCCTGGGGTTGCTCGCGGACGTCGACCCCGTCCACCAGCACCTGTCCTTCCGTCGCGTCGTAAAACCGGACCAGAAGGTTGACCAGCGTGGACTTGCCCGAGCCGGTGCCTCCGATGATGGCCGTCGTTTTGCCGGGCTCCGCCCGGAACGATATGCCCTGCAGAGCCGGCGCCTCGGCCCCCGGATACTGGAACGTCACGTTGCGAAACTCCACCACTCCCCGGCGTTCGGCGACAGGTCGTGCCAGCGGGGGATCCTGGATGCGGGGCTCGGTCTCCAGCACTTCACTGATGCGCCCGGCCGAAACCGCTGCCCGCGGCAGGATGATCAGGACCATCGAGACCATGAGCAGCGAAAACATGATCAGGTACACATACTGGATGAAGGCCATCAGGTCACCGATCTGCGTGTGGCCGCTTTCGACGCGCCCGGCGCCAAACCACATGACCGCCACGATGGCCATGTTAAGCAGGATCATCATGATGGGCATGGACGCCCCCATGAGCCGATTAACCCTAATGGCGGTTTCCGTCAGGTCTTGATTGGCAAGCGTGAAGCGACGGTGCTCATAGTCGGTGCGGTTGAAGGCCCGCACCACCCGGACACCCACCAAAAGCTCGCGCACGACCCGGTTTAACCGGTCGATCTTCTCTTGCAGCGCCCGGAACATGGGCAGTGCTCTGGAAGCTACCGCGACGATGGCGAGCACGAGCAGCGGGACCACCGCTGCAATAACCCAGGCCAGCTGCGGGTCGGTGGCGATGGCCATGACGACTCCGCCTACGGCCAAGAGCGGCGCGCTCACCAGCATGCGCAACACGAGGTACACCACCTGCTGCACCTGGGTAACGTCATTGGTGGTGCGAGTGATGAGGGTCGCAGTGCCCAGCTGCGACATCTCCTGCTGGGAAAAGCTGCTGACTCGCCGGAACACCTCCCGGCGGACGTCACGCCCAAAGCCGTTGGCTGTACGGGAGGCGAAATACGTCGCCGCAACGGCGGCCCCCGTGCCCGCCGCAGCCACAAGGAGCATCACGGCGCCGACCTCCAGGATGCGCCCTGCGTCGCCGTTCACCACGCCTTCGTCCACGATAATGGCCATCAAAGCCGGAAGAAAAAGCTCGGCCAAGGACTGCAGGAGCAGCAGCCCCACCGCCAGCCCGATTTCCCTCCGGTACGGATGCAGAAACCGCAACATTTTGCCCACTCGAGAACACCTCTCCACGCCGGCCGCGCGGCGGTGAGTCGCTGGCTTGAACCTCGGTCGTACCTGAAAACGATTATACCTTGGTGGTACACGGGGCGAAGCAGGAGAGATGCAGGATGAAACAGGGAAATTCGCATGAGGGAAGTCTCGTGGAATGAAGCAGCCGGCCGGGGAAGCGCTCAAGGCCGACCGCGCCGGGTCTACACGGGAACAGCTGGCTGCGGCCACCGCTTGGCCGCAGCCAGAGCCACCGCCGGTCCCCCCCGCTTCGTGCTGCCCCCAGGGACCGCACACGCCCTCGGCCACTGCATCGTGCATCGCCGCGACCGGATCCTTACGCCGGCGTAAGCAGCCAGCCGACATCCCCCCACGGGCGGCGGCAGCAACCGCAAAGCGCCGCGCTGTACCAGCGGCGTCCAGGGCATTCCCCCCCATGCCTGTGCCCATGGACGGCCACTGGTCAACGCTTCGCCTACAACGTACACCAAAACCAGCATGCCGGTCAGGGGTGCCAGCACCTCAATTTTCGTCAGAATCCCACAGTTCTTATTGGCTTTCCCCTGAGCAGGCTAAGGTCATGTGAATCCTTATCTTGGCCTAGCCGCGCCCGGCAGCACGATCCGCGTAGGAATCGAAGGGTTAACTAAAGAACATGCAATCTCGTGCCGACCCTCGTACTTCGCTTAACAATCGTTCTCGTTTCGATGCTTCTCCTCGCGACACCCAGCCATGGGAAGCCGCGCGCCATCGGCGGGGTATTGGACCTCACCGGTTGGGATTTCACACGGAACGGTATCGTGTCGCTCGACGGTGAATGGGAGTTTTATGGCAACGTCTTCATCCCGGCCGGAGCCTTTGCCCAAACCGATGTGGCGCGGGAACCCCGGCTGATCCAGGTCCCTGGAGGCTGGAGCAAGGCGATCGACTACACCGGGAGAGCCATGAGGCCCGATGGCTTTGCCACCTACCGCCTGCGCCTCCTCCTCCCCCCAGCCGACCCGGTTTCCGGGTCGTGGCCCGAACTCGCTGTCTTCATCCCCTACGTCAACACCGCCTACGAGCTCTGGATCGACGGACGCCCGGTGGCAAGAAACGGTGTCCCCGCCCCCACCCGGGACCGGGCCGAGCCGGAATTGCGTCCGCTCCTTGCCCGTTTCCAGCCGCTCGGCCCGGTTGTGGACGTGGTCATGCACGTGTCAAATTTCCACTTTCGCGACGGAGGAATCGCCCGCCAGCTGGAGCTCGGCCTTTCCGAAGACATGTTTCTGGAACAGCGGCGGCGCGAAATCTCAAGCGCTATTCTTTTCGGCGCCAACCTGATCACGGCCCTGTTTTTCGCGGGCACCTACCTACTGCGCCGTGAGAAGCGGGCCGACGGGTACTTCAGCCTTTTCCTGATCGTGATGGCCATTAGGATGTTGTTCACCGGCGACCTCCTGGTTCACCGGGTCATCCCAGACATCCCCTGGGAAACTGCCCTCAAGATCGAGTACTTGATGGGCTACCTCGCACCGCTCTTGCTGCTTTTCCACCTGCGTGACCTTTTCCCAAATGAGGTTAACCCGTGGATCGTGCGCATCTGGACCGGGCTCGCTACCGGGGGCGTAGTGGTGGTGCTGCTCTTCCCGGGCCGGATCTCGTCGCAGCTCATTCCGCCGTATCTCGTCGCCACCGCGTCGCTTCTGCTCTGGGGCGTATACGTGGGTATTCTGGTGGTCCTGCGCCGGCGCCCCGATTCGCTGCTCTTCCTCGCTGGCCTGCTCGCGGCCATCGTGAGCACGCTCGTCACCATGCTGCGCTACGCGGGCGTCGTCCCGGTGGCGGAACTGATCCCGGTAGGCATCATCATCCTCGTCATCTCCCAAAGCCTGATCCTTGCCCTGCGCTCCGCTCGCTCGTATCGCCAGACGATCACCCTGGCAGAGGAGAACGCGCGGATGCTGGACATCACCCAATGGCAGCTAAAAAAGCTTAAGGAGTACCGGCGTCTCACGACCCTGCGCGAGGAGAACCTGCGCCGGCGCATCGCGGAAACGCTGCACGGGCGCACCCAGGGACGCCTTTTCGCCGTTATCCAGCATATCAGCCAGGCCGAGCGGGCCATGGAGCACGACACCACGGAGGCCCGGGCACACCTTTCCCACGCACGTTCGCTGCTGGACCAGGTGCGCGAGGAAGACATCCGCCAGACCAGCCGCCAGTTGCACCCGGCGGCGGTCGGAGCGGGGTTGCTGGCGGCCCTGGAATCGCTCTTGGACCGTTTCGAAGAGAGCTACGGCATCCACTTCCATGTGGACCCTGCTGTCGAGGCGTTGGACCAGGGCGACCGCGGTGGTTTCCGCTACGTGGTGCGGCTCGGGACGTACCGCATCGTCGAAGAAGGGCTCAACAACATCCACCACCACGCCCACGCGAAGAATATCCACTTTTCGCTGACCCTCAAGCAGCGGGACAACCAGGAGTTTCTCGAGCTGACGTTGTCCGACGACGGGATCGGGTTCGACCCCGCACAGCCCATAACGGGCCTCGGCCTGCAAACCATCGATGCCCGCGTCGGGGACTTGGGCGGCCAATGGCGTCTCACCGGCTCACCCGGTAGCGGTACCACGCTGCACGTTTCCATTCCCCTCGTTCCCGGCGAACTCGAGCGGACGTGACCGTTAACCGCAGGCTGGATATGGCCGCGTATGGTGAGAAAAAAGAATGAGGCCTGCAAATTGCAGGCCTCATTGTGCTTTCCGTGGTGGAGCCGAGCGGGCTCGAACCGCCGACCTCGTGAATGCCATTCACGCGCTCTCCCAGCTGAGCTACGGCCCCACGTCCGTCGCAAAGCCTATTATAGGCCACCCCGAGCAGCCCGTCAAGGGTCTGTCGGATGCCTCAGGGTTTTAGACTTCGCTACGGTGTCGAACTGACCGGGGACCACTCGACCCGAGGCGCGTCGGCCCACAGCCGCTCCAGGTCGTAGTACTCTCGCTCGGCATGGTGAAATACGTGCACGACGACCCCGCCGAAATCCAAAAGAATCCAACGGGATCGGTCATCGCCTTCGCGGCGGCGGAGCGGCACGCCTTCCTGCTCCATGGCCTCCTCGATGCCGCGGGCGATGGCACGCACTTGCGGCTGCGATTGGCCACTGCAGATGACGAAGTAATCCGTCACCACAGTCAACGGCCGCATATCGAGGATCACGACCTGATCTGCCTTCTTTTCGTCCGCTGCCTGCGCCGCCCGGATAGCCGCTTCCCGCTCGGTCAGCCTCGGTCCCTCCCCAACCTGTTCGCTGCTTCTACTCTTCCCGCCGCGTCGTCGCGGCACCACGTCAACCGCCAAAGTCCCGGCCCAATATAACGGTCACATCCGCGTCAATGGCCGGTGCGCCGTCCCCGGCGGCCAGAATCTGCCCGCCCACCAGCTGTGCGAGGTGTTCCACGGACACGCCGGGCCGGTTGACGATGACCTGGGTTCGCTCGTAATGGAAGCCGTCCGGAGCGTTGCCCACCCGCACGACCTCGTAACCGTTTTGGCGCAGAAGGGCGGCCGCCCGGGCCGCCACGCCCGCACCGCCGCTGCCGTTGAGCACCGCGGCTGTCGTCACCGGCTCGCCGAGGATGAGCCGCTTGACGATGGTTTGCGTGCGGGGCGGGTCATGCACCCAGTAGCTCGCTCCGCCGATATACATCCCCGTGCCGGGCAGCACCGCCGTCTGCAGCTTGTCCAAGTCCAACCGGCGGGCCGAGACCGCCAATGCCAGAGCACGATCGACGCTGATGTCCGTTTTCACCATCGCGATCAGCTCGGGCACCAGCTGCGGGAGACGGGGAATCGCTTCTATGCCCATGGCCCGCTGTGCTACAAGCTTGACAAACTCCAGTTGCCGCTTGACGCGGCCATCGTAAACTTCCCGTACGGGATCCACCAGGGCCACGTCTCCTAGCCCGTCAGACCGGAACCGCACGTACTGCAGTGCCTGCTCACCGGTGAGAACCTGCCGGCCAGGCTTCAAATCGATGTGCAGCCCCTGCGCGTAGTCGTCGTAGCGCATGGGCCGCTCAATCTCGACCTCCACGCCGCCTAAGGAGTCGATAAACCTGGCGAAGCTGGCAAAGTCGACCACCAGGTAGTGGTCGATATCGATATCGAGCAGGTTTTCGACGGTGCGCACCGTCAGCTCGGGCCCGCCCAGCGTGTAGGCCGTATTGACCCGGTGGTACCCGCTGCGGCCAGGGATTTGCACGCGGGTATCGCGCGGGATGGACATCACCGCCGCCTCGCCGTTGCGCGGGTCAAAGCTGGCCAGCATGATGGTGTCCGTGCGGGCCGCCCCAAAGGACGCGTCGTCGATGCCGATCACCAGCACCGTAACCCGCCGGGCGACGCTGCTCGCGGCGCCTGCGGCGTTGCCCGACACGCCCAATCCGCGCATACCCCGCTGGTACGTCACGTAGAAAGCGATCATCCCCAGCAGGATGGCGGCCAGGAGGATGACGAGCACCGCCGTGGCCCGGCGCCGGCGCTGCTCGCGGCGCTTACGGCGCCGCTCGGCCAGCGCCTGGCGCTCTTGCTCCTGCAGCGCTTGACGCAATTGCTCCAGTTGTCCAGGCGGACGCTGCATCGTGCGCCGTCCCTCTCCTCAGTTTCCCGGCCTCATGGCGTTTCCCGAGTAGGTCTGGGCCCGACAAACAAAAAGCCAGCCACGGGCCGAACGCCATCCCCGCGACTAGCTTCGGCGCAACAAAATGTGATTGCGGGCAGCCACTGCGTCCGGATGGAGCAGTCCTCCCTGCCGGATGACGTAGCAGATCGTGGACTCGAGGGCCGCCAGCACTGCACCCTCCAAGTCCTCTCGGCTCCGTCGCCTGAGCTCGTCGACGCCGGGAAACGCACGCCCTGGCTCGATCACGTCGGCTAAGAAGATAACCTGTTCAAGCCCCGACATGCCCGCCCGCCCGGTGGTGTGATGGCGAATGGCCGCGAGCACGTCTTCATCGTCGATGCCAAACTCCCGCCGAGCGATTTCGGAGCCGACAAGAGCGTGCCAAAGCTCGGTGACCCGGGCCGTAATCTCATCAAAGACTATATCAAATTCTTTAGCCCGCTTCAACAAGGACTCCGGCGGCTCATCCTTGGCCACGTCGTGCAGCCACGCAGCCACCCGCGCCCGCTGCACGTCAAGACCGAAGCGGCGCGCCAGCTGATCCGCCGTTTCCACCACGCCCACGGTGTGGGCAAACCGCTGGGAAGTGAGCCGCCGGCGCACCGCGGCCGCGAGCGCTTCTTCGTCCGGGAACACCATTAAAGGCCTTCCCCCTCCCTGCCGGGGACCACTGCCACCGGCCGCGAACGGCCACCGGTGTACAGGCCGGTCTTTTGGATGTAGTGCATAACCGCGTCGGGCAACAGGTAGCGCACCGACCGGCCTGTCCGCACGCGTTCCCGGATGTCCGTGGATGAGATGGCCAGCGCCGGCACCTGCAGCGGGTGGATGCGATCACGGTACCGGTCCATCAACGGCCCTAGGACGGATTCCAAGCGGGACAGCCGGAAACCCGGCCTGGTGGCCGCGATGAAGTGGCACAGTCCAAAAAGGGTTTCGGCGTCCTTCCACGTGAGGATCTGCAACATCGCGTCGGCGCCCGTGATGAAATAGAGTTCGACACCGGACCCGTAGCGGGCGTGCAGCTCCCGCAGTGTATCTACCGTATAGGATGGCCCCGGGCGGTTGATGTCCACCCGCGACACGGTAAAACGCGGGTTGGGCACGGTGGCCAGCACCGTCATCAAGTACCGGTGGCGCGCTTCGGTCACCGCGCCGGGCGGCTTGTGGGGAGGCTGCCCGGCCGGTACGAAGATCACTTGCTCCAAGCCGAATTCGTCGGCCGCCGCCTCGGCGGCCACAAGATGGCCGTAGTGAATGGGGTCAAAGGTGCCGCCCATGACCCCGAGCCGCCGTGGGCCCGCCGGGGCCAGGCCATCATTCTCGGACATGACCATCGCCATACACCACGTATTTGATCGATGTGAGCGCCGCCAAGCCCATCGGTCCCCTGGCGTGCAGCTTCTGCGTGCTGATGCCCAGCTCCGCCCCAAGGCCAAACTCAAACCCGTCGGTAAAGCGGGTGGACGCGTTGACGTACACCGCGGCCGCATCCACGGCCTGCACAAACCGGCGCGCTCGGCGCAGGTCTTGAGTGACAATGGCCTCCGAGTGCTGCGTGCCGTACGTCGCGATGTGCTCCAAAGCCGACTCGAAAGTCGGCACAACCCGCACCGCCAGGACCAAGTCCAGGTACTCCTCGTGCCAGTCCTGCTCCGTCGCCGGTATCATCTCCGGCAC
>LZRQ01000143.1 GCA_002159155.1 Firmicutes bacterium ZCTH02-B6 | reverse complement strand
CGTCTTTAACCTCCTGGACGCGCGGGGTGCGATCAGCGTGACGGAGCGCACCAAATACATCGCCCGTGTGCGGCATCTGGCCCGCCAGGTGGCGGAGGGCTACGTCGAGCAGCGGGAGCGGATGGGCTTTCCGCTCTTGCGCAAGGCCCAGGGGGTGGCCCGCCCGTGAGCCGCGATTTGCTGTTGGAAATTGGCACAGAAGAGATTCCGGCGCGGTTTCTCGACCACGTGCTGCCGCAGCTTGAGGAAACCGCGCTGGCCCAGCTGAAGGAGTTGCGCTTGAGCGCCGGCAAGGTGCGGGTGTTGGGAACTCCGCGGCGGCTGGCTTTGATCGTGGAGGATCTCCCCGAGCGCCAAGCCGACTTGGTGCGGGAGGTCAAGGGCCCGGCCAAGAAGGTCGCGTTTGACGACCAAGGGCAGCCTACGAAAGCGGCCCAAGGGTTCGCCCGCAGTCAAGGCGTTCCCGTAGAGGAACTGCAGGTGCGGGAAACCGAACAGGGAGCGTACGTGTTCGCTGTCCTCCGGGAGGCCGGTCGCCCGGTGGCCGAGGTGCTGGTCGAGTGGCTCCCGCGCCTCATCACCGGCCTTCATTTCCCCAAGTCCATGCGGTGGGGTGCGGGCGACTTGCGCTTTGCCCGGCCGATCCGCTGGCTGGTGGCGTTGTTGGACGGCGAGGTGCTGCCCATCGAGCTGGACGGGGTCCGAGCCGACCGGGTAACCCGTGGCCACCGCTTTCTCGCGCCCGAGCCGATCGCGCTTGGCGGGTCGGGTGAGTACGTGGAGCGCCTACGGCAGGCGTACGTCCTCGTGGATCCGGCGGAGCGTCGGCAGGCGGTGCTCGAGCAAGTCCGGGAAGCGGCAGCCGCGTGCGGCGCCAGGGCGGTTGAGGATCCGGATCTCCTCGCAGAGGTCACGAACTTGGGGGAATACCCTGCGGCGGTGGTGGGCGGCTTCAACCCGGACTACCTGCAGTTGCCGCGGGAAGTGCTGGTTACGCCCATGCGGGAGCACCAGCGCTACTTTCCTTTGGTCGATGAGGCGGGCCGCCTCTTACCCCGGTTTGTCGCCGTCAGCAACGGCCCCCGGGCGGACATGGACATCGTCAGAAGCGGCAACGAAAAGGTGCTGGCTGCCCGGTTGGCCGACGCTCGCTTCTTTTACGAGGAGGACAAGCGCCAGCCCCTCTCGGCGTACGTCTCGCGCCTCAAGGACGTGGTGTTCCAAGAGCAGTTGGGCACCGTGTACGAAAAGATGGAGCGTATCCGCACCCTCACCGGGTGGCTGGCGGACGCGGTAGGCGCTGATGAGGACACCCGGCGGACGGCGACGCGGGCCGCAGAGTTGGCCAAGGCGGACCTGGTCACGCAGATGGTGTACGAGTTCCCCGAGTTGCAGGGCGTGATGGGCCGGGAGTATGCGCTGTTGTCGGGTGAGGGCGACGCCGTTGCCCGGGCCATTTACGAGCACTACTTGCCGCGTCACGCGGGAGACGATCTGCCTGAGAGTCTCGCGGGCAGCCTGGTGAGCGTCGCCGACAAGCTGGATACCATTGTAGGCTGCTTCGGGGCCGGGCTTATTCCCACTGGATCGCAGGACCCCTATGGCCTTCGCCGCCAGGCGTTGGGCGTCGCCCGCATCGCGGCCGGACTGCCGCCCGGCTTTGACCTCGCCAAAGCGTTGGCCAAGGCCAAGGAGGGTTATGGGACGCGTCTGCAGGGGGACACGGATGACCTGGTGGCCCGCATCATGGACTTCTTCCAGCAGCGGCTACGGGGGCTGTTGCAGGAGGAAGGCTTGCGCCACGATCTTGTGGAGGCGGCTTTGGGGGCAGGGTTTGCCGACGTAAGCCGTCTGTTTAGGCGGGCGCGGGCGCTTGCACAGTTTAGCGGCAGCGAAGGATTCGACGCGTTGATCACCGCGTACCAGCGGGCGGCCAACCTGGCAGGCAAAGGCGACACGGATCAGGTGGACGAGGCGCTGTTGGCGCACCCCGCTGAGCAGGCCCTTCATGCGGCCATCCGGGAGGCGGTCGCACATGTGGACGCGGCGCTCGCCGCCGACCGCTTCGACGACGCTTTAATCGCGCTGTCTTCGCTGCGGCCGCATGTGGATCGTCTTTTCGAGGAAGTGCTGGTGATGGCGCCCGAGCCCGACGTGCGCCGGAACCGGCTTGCCTTGCTGCGGCAGATGACGGCCCTGTGCCACCGGGTGGCCGATCTGGGCGCCATCGTCGCATAGCGGCACGAACCGATAAGGAGGTCGAGCAGGACATGACAAAACGGGTGTATTTCTTCGGCGGTGGTACGGCCGAAGGCAACGGCCAAATGAGGGAGCTGTTGGGCGGCAAAGGCGCGAACTTGGCGGAGATGACCCTACTGGGCATCCCCGTGCCGCCCGGCTTCACCATCACGACCGAGATGTGCACGGCCTACTATGCCTTGGGCAAGCAGTGGCCGGAGGGGCTGGAAGAGGAGGTCAAGGCCAACCTCAAGCGCCTCGAGGACGTCATGGGCGCGCGGTTCGGCGATCCGTCCAACCCGTTGCTGGTGTCGGTGCGCTCCGGCGCCAGGGTTTCCATGCCGGGCATGATGGATACCATCCTCAACCTGGGCCTCAACGATGAGACGGTGCAAGGGCTCATCCAGCGGACCGGCAACCCCCGTTTCGCCTGGGACAGCTACCGGCGCTTTGTGCACATGTACGGCGACGTTGTGCTGGGCGTGCCTCACGAGGAGTTTGAGGCCCTCATCGACCGCATGAAGGAAGAGAAGGGCGCCACCCAGGATACCGAGCTGGACGCCGATGACCTCAAGCGCCTGACGGAGCAGTACAAGGAGCTGGTGCTCAAGAAGACGGGCAAGCCGTTCCCGGCGGATCCGTGGGGGCAGCTGCGGGGCGCGATCAACGCCGTGTTCGAGTCGTGGAACACGCCGCGCGCCGTCCGCTACCGCGAGCTCAACGAGATCCCCAATGATTGGGGCACGGCGGTCAACGTACAGGCGATGGTGTTCGGCAACCTGGGCGAGACCTCGGGCACCGGTGTTGCGTTTACCCGCAACCCGTCCACGGGCGAGAAGGAGTTCTATGGCGAGTTCCTGCTCAACGCCCAGGGCGAGGACGTGGTGGCGGGCATCCGTACGCCCGAACCGATTGCGCGGCTCAAGGAGCTCATGCCTGGTGTCTTTGCGCAGCTCGAGGACATTTACCGTCGCTTGGAGCAGCACTACAAGGACATGCAGGACATCGAGTTCACCGTCCAAGACGGGAAGCTCTACATGCTCCAGACCCGCTCGGGCAAGCGCACGGCCCAGGCGGCGGTGCGCATCGCCGTGGAGATGGTCGAGGAAGGCCTCATCGATGAGAAGACCGCGGTCAAGCGGGTACCGCCGGCACAGCTGGATCAGCTGTTGCACAAGCAGATCGATCCCAGCGCCCAGGTGGAAGTGCTGACCAAGGGCTTGCCTGCTTCGCCGGGCGCGGCCGTCGGTCGCATCGTGTTCAACGCCGACGACGCCGAGGCGTGGGCAGCCCGGGGTGAGAGCGTCATCCTTGTGCGCCGCGAGACGTCGCCGGAGGACATTGGCGGTATGCATGCGGCGGCGGGCATTCTCACGTCCCGCGGCGGCATGACGTCCCACGCGGCGGTAGTCGCCCGCGGCATGGGCAAGTGCTGCGTGGCGGGCGCCTCCGAACTGCGGGTGGATGAGGAGAAGAAAGAACTCATCGTCAACGGCCGCGTTTTCAAGGAAGGCGACTGGATCACCATTAACGGCAGCACGGGCGAGGTCATTGCCGGCCAGGTCAAGCTGGTCGATCCTGAGCTTTCCGGCCACTTCGCCAAGCTGATGGAGTGGGCGGACAAGTACCGTGCGCTCAAGGTGCGCACCAACGCCGATACGCCCGAAGATGCCAAGCGGGCACGGCAGTTTGGCGCCGAGGGCATCGGCCTGTGCCGCACGGAGCACATGTTCTTTGGCGAAGAGCGCATCAAGGCCATGCGGGAGATGATCTTGGCCGGTGATACCGAAGCGCGCCAGCGGGCCCTGGCCAAGCTGCTGCCTTACCAGCGCGAGGACTTCTACGGCATCTTTAAGGCCATGGACGGGCTTCCGGTCACCATCCGCCTGCTGGACCCGCCGTTGCATGAGTTCTTGCCCCACGACGAGGAGCTCATCCAGGAGCTGGCCCAGGAAATGGGCGTGACGCCCGATGAGGTGAAGGCCAAGGTCGTGAGCTTGCAGGAGTTCAACCCGATGCTGGGCCACCGCGGCTGCCGTTTGGCCATCACGTATCCCGAGATCTATGAAATGCAAACCCGGGCCATCTTTGAGGCGGCAGCTCAGCTGAAGTCGGAAGGGGGCAACCCCATCCCCGAGGTCATGGTCCCGCTTGTCGGCACGGTCGAGGAGCTCAAGATTCTCAAGGCCCGCATCAAGAACGTAGCGGATGCGGTGCTGGCGGAGAAGGGCGTCTCCATCACGTACAGCATCGGGACCATGATCGAGGTGCCGCGGGCGGCGCTGGTAGCCGATAAGATCGCCCAAGTGGCTGAGTTCTTCTCCTTCGGCACCAACGACTTGACCCAGATGACTTTCGGGTTTAGCCGGGACGACATGGGCACGTTCCTGCCCGCGTACTTGGAGCAGGGCATCCTTGAGAAGGATCCCTTCATCACCCTGGACCAGACTGGTGTCGGCCAGTTGGTGGAAATTGGGACCCAGCGGGGCCGTTCGACTAATCCTGGCCTCAAGGTCGGCATCTGCGGCGAGCACGGCGGCGACCCCGAGTCGGTGAAGTTCTGCCACCGGGTCGGAATGGACTACGTCAGCTGCTCGCCCTACCGGGTGCCCATCGCCCGCTTGGCGGCTGCCCAGGCCAACCTGGAGAGCCCCAGAGCCTAACGCAGCGGGTTTGCTGCTGGCGAGCCGCGGTGGGCCTCCCCATCGGGAGGCCCACCGCCGCGCCTGGGGTAAGGGAAGGATCCCGTCCCCGGGCGCCGAAGGCTTGCCCGGGAGTGGGACAGGGTGGGCGTGCGGTTTTCTCCTCAACTGATCGACGAAATCAAAAGCCGCGTCAACATCGTCGAGATCGTTGGGCAGTATGTCTCTCTGCGCCCCAGCGGGCGCAACTACGTAGGGCTCTGCCCCTTCCACTCCGAGAAAACGCCGTCGTTTACTGTCAGCCCCGACAAGCAGTTGTTCCATTGCTTCGGGTGCCAGACAGGCGGCGACGTCTTCGCTTTCTTGATGAAACGTACCGGCATCAGCTTTTCCGAGGCGGTGCAGCAGCTCGCCCAGCGGGCCGGCATCGATTTGGAGCGCCTTGTCCATTCGCCGGTTGACGCCGCCCGTGAGCGAAGGCGGCAGCAACTGCTGGAAATCAATCGGCTCGCGTCAGGGTTTTTCCGCCAAATGCTGCATGGGCCCGCCGGCGCTGCCGCCCGCGACTACCTCGCGCGGCGGGCGATACAGCCCGCCATGGTAGAGCGCTACCAGTTGGGATTTGCCCCGGCCGGGGACGTGTTTGCCCGGTTTCTCGCCAAGCAGGGCGTCAGCCCAGAGTTGGCCGTCGAGGCGGGGCTGCTGCTGCCGGGGCGCGATGGGCGACCGCCTTACCCCCGGTTTCGGGAAAGGCTGATGTTCCCCATCGCGGACCAGGCGGGACGCGTTATAGGCTTTGGCGGGCGGCTGCTGGTGGACAGGGCAGGGGCGCCCAAGTATCTTAACTCGCCGGAAACGCCGCTGTTCAGCAAAGGCCGGGTGCTTTACGGGCTGCACCTGGCTCGGGAGGCCGCTCGGAAGACCGGCGTCGTCATCGTGGTCGAAGGGTACATGGACTGTATCAGCTTGTGCCAGCACGGTGTTCCGAATGTGGTCGCGTCCTTGGGCACTGCTTTCACGGACATGCAGGCACAGGCGTTGGCGCGCGTCGCCGAGCGGGTAGTGATCGCATTTGACGCGGATGCGGCGGGTCAGGCGGCGGCGCGTCGTACGCTGGACATCCTGCGGAAGGCCGGGCTGCGGGTGGCTGTCATGCAGCTACCGATTGGGCAGGATCCCGACGAGTTTGCACGCCGGCACGGCCCGGAGGCGGTGGCGCGGGCCGTCGCGGGGGCCGTGCCGCTGGTGGAGTACAAGCTTCAGCAAGTACTTCCTGTCACCGGCGCCGTCAGCGTGGAGGCCAAAGCGAGGGCAGTCGAGGCAGCGTTGGCCGTCATCGCCGAGGTGGAAAGCGCCGTAGAACAGGAAGGGTATATGGAACTCGTCGCCCGGCGGCTGGGCGTTTCCATGGACACGCTGCGGGTGGAGATGGCCAGGATCTCAGGTAACGACCACGCTGGGCCGGCGCGACATAGGATGGGAAAAATCCGTCATAATAATAGAGGTTTTCCTGGAGAGCAGGGCGAACAGACATCCCGCGGCGGGCGCGCCGCAGGAGGAGATCGCCTGCTCGGTGCCGAACAAGTGGTCCTTCGGCATATCCTGGCAGGCGACA
This sequence comes from Firmicutes bacterium ZCTH02-B6, assembly GCA_002159155.1. Taxonomy (GTDB): domain Bacteria; phylum Bacillota; class Limnochordia; order Limnochordales; family ZCTH02-B6; genus ZCTH02-B6. Next base: position 2,482 of record LZRQ01000143.1, on the reverse strand, counting down.
GTCCTGCGCGCGTACTAGCCGAATTGGACGGGCCTGACGTCTGGTCCAGCCCGGTCGTGGCAGGAGCTGTGCGGTTGCTGGCGGGACGGCCAGCCGGGGCGGTTCAAGACCCAGCCGCATGGCTGCTGGGCTTGCCGGACACCGCTGAAGCCAACTGGCTGCGTGAGGTCTGGGCGCAGGGCGCCCTCGCGGAGGTGCCATGGCAGGAGGCGTTGCACAGCCTGAAGCAGGAGCGTATCCGGCAACGGCTGGCGAGCTTAGAGCGGCAGCTCTCGGCGCTGGAGGTCGAGGGCGGGGCCGGTGCCGGTATGCTGGCCAGGCTGTTGGTGGAGTATAAAAGGTTAAGGAGCGACCTGTTTGGTGCGTGAAAGCGCAAGTATGAAAGGGGGGAGCCCAAAGTGACGGACCGGGACGGGCAGACACCCAATCTCCCGGAGTTGGAGAGCATCAATGAGCTGGTGCAGCGGGGGAAGAAGCGCGGTGCGCTTACCTACCGGGAGATCATGGACGTGCTGCAGGACGTCGAGCTCTCCCCAGAGCAGATTGACGAGGTCTACGAGCGCTTGGCGAGCCAGGGTATCGATGTCATCCCGGACAGCGCCGATGCGGACGCGTTTGCCGACGAGGCGGACGACGCGGCCAACGGCATGGTCGCGGACACGGACTTGGCGTCCTTGGACTTGAGCGTGCCCGAAGGGATCGGCCTCGATGACCCGGTGCGCATGTATCTCAAGGAGATCGGGCGCGTGCCGCTCCTCTCGGCTGAGGAAGAAGTGGAGCTAGCCAAGCGCATCGAGCAGGGCGACGAGGAAGCCAAGCGGCGGCTTGCCGAGGCCAACCTGCGACTAGTGGTGAGCATCGCCAAGCGCTACGTAGGGCGCGGCATGCTTTTCCTCGACTTGATCCAAGAGGGGAACTTGGGTCTCCTCAAGGCAGTGGAGAAGTTTGACTACCGCAAGGGCTTCAAGTTCAGCACTTACGCCACGTGGTGGATTCGGCAGGCCATCACCAGGGCCATTGCTGATCAGGCCCGCACTATCCGCATCCCGGTGCATATGGTGGAGACCATTAACAAGCTCATCCGGGTCTCCCGCCAGCTGCTGCAGGAGCTGGGCCGGGAACCGACTCCGGCGGAGATCGCCGAGCGGATGGGGTTGCCGGAGGACCGGGTGCGAGAGATCCTCAAGATCGCCCAGGAACCTGTATCGCTGGAGACGCCCATCGGCGAGGAAGAGGACAGCCACCTGGGAGATTTCATCGAAGACCAGGAGGCGCCTGCGCCCGCGGAGGCCGCCTCGTATCTCATGCTGAAAGAGCAACTCGAGGACGTCCTGGACACGCTGACGCCCCGAGAGGAAAAGGTGCTGCGGTTGCGTTTCGGTCTTGACGACGGCCGGGCGCGCACGTTGGAAGAGGTCGGCCAAGTGTTTGGCGTCACCCGCGAGCGTATCCGGCAGATCGAGGCCAAGGCGCTGCGGAAGCTGCGCCACCCGAGCCGCAGCAAGAAGTTGAAGGACTTCCTGGAGTAGGAAGCCCGCACCGCGCGGGAGCGTTTGACAGGGCCGGCGGGGGAACCATATAATGAGTTCGCGGTGAACCCGCCGGGCAAACACATCGCATGTCGATCCTCGGTAGCTCAACGGTAGAGCGCCCGGCTGTTAACCGGGTGGTTGCAGGTTCGAATCCTGCCCGAGGAGCCAGTCGACGGGGCCCATAGCTCAACGGTCAGAGCAGCGGACTCATAATCCGTGGGTTGCAGGTTCGAATCCTGCTGGGCCCACCACGCCAGGCCCACCGGAAAATGGCCGCCGGGATCCGGTGGGCTTGCCGTTTGCCGGGCACCTGGATTTTTGACGCAGGTCGCCGTTGAACAAAGGTTTGACAGCGTAGCGGCGGCGCGCTAGAATAACGTGAGGAAGCCGCTTTTTGCCCCCATCGTCTAGCGGCCTAGGACACCGCCCTTTCAAGGCGGCGGCACGGGTTCGAATCCCGTTGGGGTCACCATTTTTTGTTCCCCCGGTTCCTGTGTCCCCGGCGCCCTGACGGGTCGTGCGCACAGCGCGATTCCCACACCCCGCCAAGCGAATGTGCCTATAGCTCAGTGGACAGAGCGCTTGCCTCCGGAGCAAGAGGTCCCAGGTTCGAATCCTGGTAGGCACGCCAGTGCAAAGCCCGGTGAACGTTCGTCACCGGGCTTTGCCACATCACGGCGGTGCAGAAGTTGCCAGCCGCCCCTGGGAGGCATAGAAAGGCCCTGGGGCGAACTATTATGGGAACTGCTGCACAAAGACCAGACGGGAGGGGGCGGGCATGCACCTGAAGTCTTTGCGAGGCCGAGCGCTGGCGATCGCCGCGGCCGCCGTACTGCTGGCGGGGGCGCTGGGCCAGCTGGGCCGGCCCGCTCAGCACACGGTCACGACCGCCACCGAGTCCGCGCCGGCGGGCGAGGTCCTGGCAGCGGCCGCGACAGTGCCTGTCATGC
>LZRQ01000142.1 GCA_002159155.1 Firmicutes bacterium ZCTH02-B6 | reverse complement strand
ATGGTCTCGACGGCTTTGATCAGCCCCGGTGCCCCATCCGTGGTCACCGTCAGCGGCGGGCGCAGACCCCGCCGAACCAGACTGCGGAAGTGCTCCAACCAGTCCCGTTCGCTCTCTTTGCTCCCCAAGCTCATGTGCAGCAGTACCTTGCACCCGTCCCGCAGAATGGCCCAGGTAACGAGAATCGCCTGCTGCAACCCTGCCTGCTGCCGCACAGACTCGTACACGCCGTCGGCAAACAGGTACACCACGTCAAAACCCGACAGGTCCCGCTCGCTGAAGGCCTCGTACTCCTCCCACAGCTGCTCGCTTAGCCGGCTGACGCTGGCGTGCGACAGCAGGCAGACCCCTTCGCCGCCAAGTTCTTGCAGCGCATCCTCAATGTCCCGGGTCGACAGCCCCCGCACGTACATTTCCACGACCAATCGTTCGAGTACGTCGGTACGGCGCTGAAGGGCTGCCCATAGCGCAGGCTGGCAGACGCCTTGCACGCCGCGAATTTGGGGGACCTCAATCTCTAGCCGGCCTTCCGCACAATCGATATGCCGTCTCTTGTACCCGTTGCGGAGACCCTGCTGGCCTGCATGACGCCGTTCATAGCGGCCCCGGCCGCCCAGGATGTCCGACGTTTCCGCTTCCAACAGCTCTTCGATGAGTTTACGAGCTCCCAGTCGGACGAGCGTGCTGGTGAGGTCTTCGGCCTCCGTTCCTTGCCTTGCCCCCATCGCCAATTGCTCGGCCAATTGCCCAAGCTGCTCGGCAGGTGGTATCCTTGTCATAGGTCTGGGCCTCCTCGGTGTGTCCCTTTCGGTTTTTTCTCCTACCACCGATGGTAGTCCAGACCACTCGCTTTTTACAGACAGATTAAGCCATCACCGGGATTGAACGACAACGAACGATAAGCTATGATAAGAAATCAGAATGCGGATAAGGGAGGCGAGATATGCAGGGAGCCGGCGACAAACGAAACCAAAGCGCGTACGACTGATCCAAGAGATCCGAGAGACTGAGAGGTTTCGAGGGAGGTCCGTGGTCATTATGAGGTTCGTCAAGGTGATCGTGCTCGCGGTCACTCTGCTGGCAGTAGCAGCTTGGCCCAGCATGGTCCAGGCAGCCGATTCCAAGTTTGAATTCTACGGTGGCGTCACGCACAATACGATAAATCTCAAGTACTCCGGCGGCGAGTCTCCTTCCCTTGACCAGTCCACCTCCGGAGTTGGTTGGCATGTGGGTGGCCGCTACTGGTTCAACGACCGGTTCGCTGCCGGCCTGATGGTGGATAGCTTCGGTTTTAAGTTTTCCAATGAGTACTCTGGGGTGCCAAAGGAAGAATCAGAGATATCCGCCACGGGTTACCTGGCTGTGGTCGATTATCAGGTAGCCGCCCAGGACAACTGGCGAGCGCTGCTGGAGGCAGGAGTAGGTTCCTACAGCGGCAGAACCAACAAGGTGGTGCTGCTGGATGAACAGAAGATCAAGTCTGCCGTAGGTTTCCTTGTGGGAGCTCGGCTCGATGCTGAGCTCACGGAGCACCTTAGCCTAGAAGCCGTGGTCAACTATCGGTCGTTCTCAGCCGACTTGGACAAGCCTTCTACCCCTTACCCGGACCCTTACACGAAGGTGGACGCCAACGGCTTCGCCATCGGGGTTGGGTTGGTTTACAGCTTCTAGGATGCAACACATCGTCGCACGACACGTCGCATTCCACGCCGAGGCACGCGACGAGCGCTACGTTTCAGGCTCCGGATCTCCCGGAGCCTTTTCTCATCACCTTATGAAGTGCGCAATGTCAGGCACGGCCGCCTCTCAAGTGCTAGAATCCCTTGCCCTTGGGACTCAGTTCCTTCCTCGATTTCCCCAATGCCCTCCCGTCAACACCCCCGGCATGGCAACGTCCTCCATCACAAACGATGACCTCATCAACCTGTATTCGCTAACTTAAAAGGGAACCGTTGACGGGCCGGTGATCATCAAAAAGGGACCACCCCGAGCACCGAATCTGCTACCCTGACTCTTGGGAGAATACAAACTTCTGGAAGTCAGGGGGAGAGGAGATGCTCAAGGTGGCCGATATCGAGTTTATACGACATCTTTATTTCCGGGAAGACTGGTCGATCCGCAAAATAGCCAAGGAGCTCCACCATTCTCGCAAGACCGTACGGAAAGCCCTGCAAAATGCGGGCCCGTGGGAGTACCGGCTTACCCTGTCAACGGCGATTTCAACCTGATCCACTTGGTGGCGATTGGAAACTGACCCACCCCAAGGAACCTAATCTCCCGATCCGGTTGGCGGCTTCATCACCTCCTGTGGCGGCAGAAGCCCTCCGAAGAGCCCGGCGCGCTTCTTTTCCCGCAGGCGGTAGCTTTCACCCCGGATGTTGAGGACGTGGCAGTGGTGCAGCAGCCGGTCCAGGATGGCCGTCGCCACCACCGCGTCGCCCAGCACTTCGCCCCATTCGGCAAAGGGCTTGTTCGACGTGAGGATGACCGAGGCGCCCTTCTCGTATCGGGCTGAGACCAGCGCAAACAGCGCCGTCGCCGCAGTCCGCTCGTACGGCCACACGCCGAATTCGTCGATGATCAAGACCTTCGGCGCCAGATAGACCCGCATGCGACGCTCCAGACGGTGCTCCGCCTGGGCTTGGCGGAGGTCCTCCAGCAGTTGGTGCGCCCGCACGAAATAGACGCCAAACCCCGCCTCAATCGCCTTCACCCCCAGCGCCACCGCTAGGTGGGTTTTCCCCACGCCGGGCGGACCGAGGAGAATCACGTTGGCGCCGTCGGTCACGAAACTGAGCGTTGCCAGCTCGTGGACCAGCCGTTCATCCACGGATGGCTGGAAAGAGAAATCAAACTGCTCCAGCGTCCGGTGAAAGGGGAAGTGGGCCAGCCGCGTGCGTGCCTTGAGGTATCGCTCACGGCGTGCGGCCACCTCCACGCGCAGCAAATCCACCAGGAACTCGACGTACGGCAACTCCTTCTGCGTCGCATGCTGCAGCCGGCTGTCCAGCATGGCCGCCGATTGGGTCAGTCCCAACTGCTCCAGATGCAGCCGAGCTTGCTCCAGCGCGATCATCGGGACGTCACCCCCGCCACCAGGTCGTAGAACACCAGCGGCCGGCGTTCCACCTCCACGGTGGGCAGTTGAACCGCCATGGGTTCAAGGCGACGCCCTCCCGGTGTGGGCGGCAACCCTGACCACTGCTTCGGGTGGGTCAGTCGCTGACCGGCCTTGACCGCCTTCGGGTGGACGGCCAGCAGTTCCTCGCCGGACCAAAGCGACACCAAGTCGCCGATGGCTTCCAGCTGAACCTTCTGTCCCGCCTTCCACGGCCACGGCACGCCGTACCAAGCACGGTTCCAGCGCACGTAGCCGTCGCGGCCCACCGTGACCGTTTCCCGCTGAAAGGGTCGCAGCCGCTCAGGACCCGGCAAAGGCAGCAGGTGCGCCCGCTCCGCCTGGAGCCGGTCTACAGGCCGTTCCTGGGTCGTCCCGTGCAGGCGGACATCGGCTATGGTGTCGATCCAGGCCAGGACCTGCCGGTTAAGGTCCTCCAGGTCGGTGAACCGTGCCCCGGGCCAGAAGTTGTGCTTTACGTACTTGATGCCGCTCTCCACACGGCCTTTCGTCTGGGCCCGATACGGACGGCACAGCCGAATCTCCATGCCCATCCGCAGTGCAAAGTCGAGAAACTGGCGGTTCCACACCGGCGCGCCCGCCGCATCCCGGCTCAGCACCACCAGCTTGGTGTTGTCGTACAGGCACGTCTTGGGAATGCCGCCAAACTTTGCAAAGGCGTTGAGATGGCAGCGGATGAACGTCTCCGTCGTGGGCCGGGAGATGAACTCCACGTAGATGGCCCGGGACCAGCTGAGCACCATCACGAAGGCCCAAACCCGCCGTTCTTGGCCATCGGCCGTTCGATAGGCGAAGGAGCCGAAATCCACTTGCGCCTGCTCGCCCGGCAGCGTTTCGAAGCGCACCGTGGCTTGCTGGACCGTTCGCCGCCGGAAAGGACGAACAAAGTCCTTCAGGATGGTGTGTCCGCCGGTGTAGCCTTGCTGGCGGATTTCACGCAGGAGCACGACGCAATTGTCGACTCCCTCGGCCAGGCGGGACATGATATACTCCTTGTACGGGTCCAGCTTGGACGGCCGCTTGGGGCGGGGTTTGCGCACCAACGCACCGTCCGGATCCCGCAGATATCGCCGTACCGTGTTGCGGGAGATGCCCAGGGTTTCGGCGATCTTACGGATCGACTGTTTTCCTTGCAGCTCGTAGATCGCTTTCACTTTCCCACCCTCCAGCAAGCATGTACACCTCCGACTCTCGCCAGGAATCGGAAGTGTCTTTCGTTGGGGGGTGGGTCATTACATTTTCGCCCTACATGGATCAGCTTATCGCCGCCCCTTACAACCCGTCCGCGACCGGCGCCCAGAACAGGCCCCTATCGGGAAATTATCCGCCAGTGGCTTCTTGAAGATCGCCGCGCCCCCCGCAAGCAACGGCATACCGCCCGGCGCATCTACCAGCGGCTGAGGGATGAACACGGGTACGCAGGCGCCGAATCGACCATTCGGCGAGTCGTGCGCGAACTGCGCCGGGAAATTGGCGCCGTCCCGATAAAGCCGTACTTTGATCTCAGCTCTGACCCTGGCGAAATGGCCCAGGTGGATTGGGGCCAGGCCAGAGTGATCCTGGCCGGTGTGCCGACGGTGGTGCACCTGTTTTGCTTGAGGTTGCACTACAGGCTAGAGTCCCAAGTAGTGGTGTAAATTCCAGAGGGTGGCTGCTCTCTTGACGCGAGTGGCCACGATCGGGTTCCATGCGTGTTAGAGCAACAACAACACGGAAGGAGGAACCCACCGTGGCCACCGACATTAGCATCGCGCTGGAGGAGCTTCTTGACAAGACCGGAGCGGATGTGGACTTCCTTCGCGAAGCGGTGCGTGCGCTGGTACAGGAGCTGATGGAGATCGAGGTCACCCGACAAATCGGCGCCGCACGGCATGAAAGGACGCCCGAACGCAAGACACACCGCAACGGTTATCGACACAGGTCGTGGGACACCCGGGTGGGCACCATCGACCTCCACATCCCCAAGTTACGCCGGGGCAGCTACTTCCCGAGTTGGCTGGAGCCTCGCCGCCGTGCGGAGAAGGCGTTGCTTGCCGTCGTTCAGGAGGCTTACATCCGCGGTGTGAGCACGCGCAAGGTGGACGAACTGGTCCAGGCGTTGGGGATGACGGGTATCAGCAAGAGCGAAGTATCCAGGCTCTGTGCCGAGCTGGACGAGATGGTCGAAGCATTCCGCAACCGTTCCCTGACAGGCCGATACCCCTACCTGTGGCTGGATGCCAAATACGTCAAGGTCCGGGAGGGCGGCCGGGTGCTGAACATGGCGTTGGTGGTGGCCGTTGGCGTCACGGACACCGGTGAGCGTTAGGTGCTGGGCCTCGACGTGGGTTTGACGGAGGATGGTCCGTTCTGGACGGAGTTCCTGCGCTCGTTGGTTCGTCGGGGATTGAACGGTGTGCTGCTGGTCATCAGCGACGCTCACGAGGGGTTACGGGAGGCCATCTGCAGGGTATTGGGCGGTTCCAGCTGGCAACGCTGCCGGGTGCACTTCATGCGCAACCTGCTGTCCCAGGTGCCCAGGTCAGCCCAGCAGATGGTGGCCGCTCTGGTTCGCACCATCTTCGCCCAGCCCGACAAAGCGGCGGCCCACGCCCAGTTGGCTGAGGTGGTACAGCGCCTGCGCCCGCGTTTTCCCAAAGCTGCCGAGCTGCTGTGTGAGGCCGAGGAAGACGTGCTGGCTTACATGGCGTTTCCGAGGGAGCACTCGCGCCAGCTGCATTCCACCAACCCGCTGGAACGGCTGATGCGGGAGATCGGCCGGCGAAGCGATGTGGTTGGGATCTTCCCGGATCGAGCGTCGCTGATTCGGCTCGCCGGCGCCATCCTGATGGAGCAGCAGGACGAATGGATCGCTGCGCCGAGGCGCTACTTCAGCCAGGAGTCGATGAGCAAACTCTACCGTAGCAACGAGGTACTGCAGACGACGGAGCTGTTGGCAATCCCTCAGCCGTAGTTACGGGCTATCGCGCTGGAACCCAATTATGTGAGTCACCTGTGATGGAAGTCAAGCCGGGACCTGCGCTGGTTGTTGGTTGGAAATAGGGCAACTGTCTTGCATGGTAGCCCCACCCGCTGGGCTCTGGTGTTCTGCACTGGGTTGGTCGAGCCCGGTTGCGTCCGCTTCCGGGGGCTCAGAGCTGCTTCCATCAGAACCTCCTTGGACGACGGGACACGCTCGAGTTCACGCAGTGCACGCCGATACGCGGAAAGGTTCACCTCATGCGCCAGGCGTTCGCTTTGCATCAGCCGCCAAGCGGCCACCAGCAGCTTGCGTGCGGGGGCAACGATGGCCCGCTTCGTACCGATCTGCTTCACTTTCCGCTGGTAAAAGGCTGCCAACGGTCCGTTGCCCGTGCGGACAATCTGGAAGGCAGCCTGAACGAGGAGCGATCGCAACAATGGCGGACCGTTCTTGCTGATCCTCCCTCGCCGGTCCTGCTCCCCGGATTGATGAATGGAGGCGTCCAGGCCCGCGTAGCGCACAACCTGCTTGGCCCTCTTGAAGCGCTTGGCATCACCAATATGGGCTATGAGCGCCGCTGCTACGATCGGACCCACACCGGGCAAGCTGATCAGTCTCCGGGCCGTGTTGTTGTCGGCCAAGGACCAGTAGACCATGCCGGTGACGTTGTCGATCTCGTTTTCGAGATGCTCCCGTTGGCGCCCCAGGCTGTGCAGGATCACCAACTGCGTGCGACTCAGCTCCAGGTTCTTCTCCCGCACCACCCTCCACGGATCCAGGCTGCGCGGGATGCTGAACCCTGCTTCTCGAAGGATCGCACGGGCGCGGTTGATCGTCCGTGTCCTCTCGCCGACGAGACGTTGGCGGTAATACAGTAGGCTCCGCAACGCACGGACCTCTTCGGGTGGGACCCAGACCGGCTTTACGGTGCCCAGAGCCAGCATATGCGCCAGGCGTTCAGCGTCCAGCTTGTCACTGTGGCGCCCGTCCCCGTAACGCTTGAGTTGGTGGGAGTTGACGACCACCACTTTACCCGCGTAGGGCGCAAGGATATCATGGACGTGGAAGGCACTACCGGTTGCCTCGATGGCGATCCATGTGTCGCGGTCTACGTGGGCTTTGATGAACTTCGCCCACCCGTCACGATCACTGGGGAACCGGAGATGCCTTCCCTTGTTGTCGGTCCCTTCTTGCCACACGTAGCCGTGTACGTAGGCTTTGTGCAGGTCAAGCCCTATGTAGCGGCGCACCTTCTATCCCTCCTCCTCCTTTCCGTGATGGTGAGCGCGGAACCGGGCGGAATACAGCGCTTATCCCAGGCGGTAAGCCGTTGCAGACACCTGTGCGGGCCGCCGGCATTGGGCCGGGCCCATGTGGGCGATCCGCGGGAGGGGGCCGACCAAACAATAGTGCGAGCCTCAAAGCCCATGACTCACATCGGCACACCCTCCGCCCCGCGCTCTTCGCCCTCCGCCCACGGAATGTGGGCGATAACTTTGCCGCCAACTTTTTACTGTCCTACCGACCGCAGGCCGTCGCTACCCGCCATGCGCTACTCGGCGGGCTTGCACTTCCATCATGCCAACAATAGTACTGGGGCATTCCCCGATTGCGGTGGATCGTGCGGATACGAAATGAAAGGACGGGTGGCGCGAGCCGTAAAGGCCCCGGGCGGTACCGCCCGGGGCGCGGGGCTGGAAAAAGAAGGGACGAGAAGCCGGTCTTCCGAACGTGTTGTGTCGGCGAAAAAGTCCACAGGAAGGGGCTTCTCGTCATGGACCAACTTCGCAGCCAACTCGGCTTTTCCCTGCTGGAACTGGAGACCGCCCTGTTTGGGTATATGGCCCGTCAGTTTGCCGGGCTGATGGCCTGGGCGCTGGAGCGGATCGACGATTGGCTGAGCAACCAACGAGACAGCCGGCGTTTCCGCATGCGGGACAAGGAGCCTCGCACTTTGCAGACCCTCTTTGGGGTCGACATCACTTTTCGCCGTCGACGCTATGTGGACCGCGAGACGGGCAAGACAGTGTACCTGCTGGATGAGGTGCTGCAGCTGCCGTCACACAGACAGGTGAGTCCCGCCCTTGCTTCGTGGGCGCTGGGGCAGCGGTGCTGGCCAACAGCTACCGGGGAGCGGCCCGGTGCTTGGAGGCTCTGTACGGCCACCAGGTGGTGAGCCACGAAAGCGTCCGCCAAGTGGTGCTGGCGGCCGGCGAAGGGCTTGAAAAGGAGCAGGCCGAGCGGTTGGAGTGGCCAGCGGGGACCCGCAAGGTGCCGGTGCTGTTTCTCGAGGTGGATGGGCTGATCGTTCCCCTACAGCGGGAAGGCGGTCAGCGGCGGGTGGAAGAGAAGCTGCTGACGGTGCATGAAGGCTGGCAGCGTCGTCACCCGGCCAGCGACGAGTATGTGCTGGTGAACAAGCGTCACTTCCGTACCCAGTCCAAGGATTTTTGGGAGCTGGCGAGCCGGTTCGTGTACTCGCTGTATGATGTCGACGAGAATACCGTGGTGGTCATCAACGGCGACCGGGCGGAGTGGGTCCGGCAAGGCGTGAAGTACTTCCCGAAGGCGATGTACCAGGTCGACACGTTTCACCTGATGCGAGAGTTGCGGGAGATCTTCGGCCATGGCAGCCCTGTGGTGCAGGAGCTCGCTGAGGCCCGGGAAGAAGACGTGACGGGAGCCGCCTTCATGGCCAAGCTGGCGGAGGCGAGCGCAAAGCTGACCGACCCAAAGAAGCGGCAGCGCTGCCGGGCGATGTTGAAGGACCTGAAGGACATGCCAGAAGCAGTGGTGGACTATCGCCATCGCCTGAGGGCACAAGGCATCGCGACCGAAGGTTTTCGGGGCCTGGGTGCGGCGGAAAGCCAGGTGGACACCTTTGCGGACCGGGTGAAGCACCGGGGCCGGAGCTGGA
>LZRQ01000141.1 GCA_002159155.1 Firmicutes bacterium ZCTH02-B6 | reverse complement strand
CAATAGGGCCGCCGCGGAGGCGCCAAGGCGCAGGAAGTCGCGGCGGGTGAGCCGGCCAACCGGTGCGGGTTCGCCGTCAGCCGCCGCTCCCGGCCGGCGCGATGCATGGGTGACGTTCGTGAAGTGGGCGACGTTCGTGAAACCGGCATTGCCTGCCGGGCTGGTTCCGATGGTTGCGTGCACTGGGCGCACGCTGCTCCCCTCGCTCACTGGTCTTAGCTCCTCTCCGCTTCGCTTGTCTGGGCCACAGGCTGCGCCGCGCTTTCCACCCGCAGCTGGCGCCGGAGCGTCTTGCCCGAGGCGCTGCGGGGGATCTCCTCGACGAACTCCACCTCCGCCGGGACCTTGTAACGGGCCAGCCGCTCCCGGCAGTAAGCGATCAGATCGTCCGCGGAAACCCCGGCCCCGGGTTTCCGGACGACAAACGCCTTGGGCACCTCGCCCTTGTCGGGGTGGGGGATGCCGACCACCGCCGCGTCCGCCACGTCCGGATGGGCGTGCAGCACCTCTTCCACCTCGCGCGGGTACACCTTCTCGCCGGCCACGTTGATCATGTCCTTGACCCGGTCGACGATGTAGACGTAGCCGTCCTCGTCCATGCGCACGAGATCGCCGGTCTTAAACCACCCGTCGGGCGTGATGGACTGCCGGGTCGCGTCCGGCCGGCGCCAGTAGCCAAGCATGATGGCCGTGCCCCGGGCCCACAGCTCGCCCACCTCGCCGGGCGGAGCCGGCGTGCCGTCGGGGGAAACCACCTTGAGCTCCGTGTCCCCGACCGCCCGGCCGCAGGACCCGGGCCGGGTTTCCGACCAGTGGGTGGTGGTGATGACGGGGGACGTCTCGGTCAGCCCGTACGACTCGGCGTATTGGATGCCAAAGTCCCGGCGCAGCCGCTCGATGAGCTCCACGGGGGTCGGAGCCGCGGCCGAGTGGGCCACCTTGAGGGACGCGAGCGCCTCGGGGCTGCCCGGCGCCCGCAGCATGAAGCGGTACATGGCCGCCACGCCCAGGAACTGGGTGGCCTGCTCGCGGCGGACGAGCTCCAGCGCCTCCTCCGTCCGAAACCGGCGCAGGATGAGCGCCGTGCCGCCGGCCCAGAAGATGGCCAGCGCGCCGTTGATCAGGCCCCAGCAGTGGAACAAGGGCGCGCCGATGGCCAGCCGATCGTCCGGGCCGTAGTGGACCGCGGCGAAGCGGGCCGCGTTGTCCACGATGTTGCGGTGGGAGAGCATGACGCCCTTCGGCTTGCCGGTGGTGCCCGAAGTGTACATGAGGGTCGAGAGGGCGTCAGGATCGGGCGTCCAGCTCTCCAGCTTCTCGTCCAGCTCATCGGCCAGCGCCTCCGCCAGCTCTTCGTGGTGCGGCCGCGCGGACGACCCGTTGAGAAAGCTGGAGAAGGTCTCGGTCTGGGGCCGCGCCCAGCGGGCGGGCCAGGGGCCGTCGCCCGGTGCGGGCGCGACCAGCACCCGCTCCAGGGTTTCCGGCAGGTCGTGGCGGTTGGCCAGCAGGCGCCAGCGGGCGCCGTCGGTCACGAGCACGCGGGTGTTGGAGTCAGCCAGGATAAAGGCCACCTCGGGCCCTTGCAGGGTGCCGTTGACGATGTTGGTGATGTGGCCGGCCCGGGCGGTGCCCAGGTACGCGATGATGAGCTCCGGCACGCTCTCCGTGAAAATCGACACGACGCTGGGGCGGGGCAGCTGCAGGGCGGAGAGGCTCGCGGCAAACCGGTCGATGGCCGCGTCCAGCTGGGCGTACGTCCAGCTTTGCCCTTCAAACACCAGCGCCTGGCGATGGCCCGCCTGCCGCGCCGTGATGCGCACGATGTCCGACACGTTGGGGCAAATCTTCACGTTCTCGGCTCCGCTGTAAGAAGCGAGCATGCCGTCTCCTCCTTTCCGGCAACAGGCATAAAAAAAGCCTCTCCACGAGGAGAGGCGACACGTTTCACTGGCGTTCGCACCCCCCTCTCATCTCTCAGGACGCGTGGGTCCTGCAGGAATTGGCACCGCTGCAGCAAATGAGCTGCCGGTTGCCGGGCTTCATCGGGCCAGTCCCTCCGCCACTCTCGATAAGAGCGGGCAATCGCTCTTGATTCAGTTGTAGGAATATCCGGTTTTCCGGCCGGTATTGGCTACAATGGTAAAACCACGGGGACGGTACGTCAAGTACTTTTTTGCAACTGCCGGTTCTCTGGTAGGCAACACACCCCCGTGATACAATTCAAGCAGGCAGCGGTAGTGGTGTACGCAGACCTGGGGGTGTCCGCTCTGCCTGCCCATCCCCCGTTTGCCCGCAAGGAATTTGACCGTTGGCTCGCCCAGGCCAAGCATACGCTGGGATCCGCGCGGCGGGACCTGGAGCATGCCGACTTCGTGTGGGCCTCGTTCAAGGCACAACAGGCGGCTGAATACGCAGTGAAAGGCTTGGCGCGCGGACTGGGCCTGCCTGCGACGGGCCATGCGGTCACGCGCCTGTTGAAGGATATCAGTGCCGCGGGCCTGTCTATCCCTCAGGAACACCTGCGCGACGCGCGAACCCTGGATCGGCATTACGTTCCTCCACGCTATCCGGACGCCTACCCAGAGGGCTCACCCGTTGAGTTTTACGACCAGGAAACCGCGGAAGAGGCATTGGCAGCTGCGGAACGGATTATTGCCGCGGTTGAGCGGTGGGTGGAGCAGTACCTCCACGGCGAGGATGGTGGCGAGTAGCCGTGCGCAAACTGGTGCAGTCCCGTTTGTCGGCGCGGCGAGCGCTCATTGATGAGGCCCGCGAGTACGTCACCGCTCTCGGGCGCAAACTCGAAATTGTGGCGGCGGTCATTGCCGGTTCTGTGGCGCGCGGCGACTACCATGACGGCAGCGACATCGACGTGGTCATCGTTAGCGACCAATTACCGTCCCATCCGCTGAAGCGAGCGGAACTGCTTTGGAGCGTCGACCTGACGCGCGTGGAGCCCAAAGGCTTCACCCGGGCCGAGTTCGTTGAACGCCTGCGGCGCGGCGACCCTCTCATCTGCGAGACCGTCGAGCAGGGCTATGTGCTCCAAGACCCCGAGGGTTTCATCGCCAAGCTTCGGGTACCACACCCGTCAAAGTGAGTGCCACGCCAACCGTCACAAGGTGTTGCCATGGGACGCATCCCGCCGGCCCCCTCCGGGCCGGAAGTGCGGCTTTCTGAAATGGCGAGCGTGCCGGCGCCACTTGGCGATCCAGCGCAACAGTCCAGCCGCAAGCTGAACCTGGTCCTCCACCTCACGCACCGGACGCCGGAGAGGAACCTTGAGGGCAGGCGTCTTCCTCATGACCAGCACCTGGCTGGGATAGACGCTGCGGTGCCCACTCATTATGAAGCTGGCCAAGCAAGCGGCCGCCGCGTACACCCCCACCTCCGGGCCGAACATCTCCACCGCGATGACCGAGGACGCGATGGGCGCATTGGTGGCGCCTGCCAACAAGGCGCTCAGGCCCATGGCCGCCCCCGCGGCGCGATCCAGCCCCAACAAGGGAGCTGCCCAACTGCCTGCTGTGGCCCCGATGAAAAAGATGGGAAACATCACCCCGCCGCTCCATCCGCTGCCCAAGGTGACAGCGGTGAAGACCAGCTTCCAGAGGAAAGCCGCCGGCGGCAGCGCGGCGCCGGCGAGAGCCTGCTCTATCGTCTCGCTCCCCATGCCCAGGTACTCGGTACCGGCCACCAGGGCCATCGCCACCAGGACAACGCCTCCCACAACCGGCCGAACAGGCGCTGGGAGAGAAAGGCGGTGGAAGAACCGCTCCGCGGCTTCCAGAGCCTCGATAAGCGCCAGCGCCACCAGCCCCAGCAGGGCGCCCAGCATCAGGGCTTTCAGGAACGCCAGCTCGCCGCTGCCGACGGCCACGGGAACGGTCGGTCGGACGTAATGTACGTGGAACCATTGACTCACCTGGTAGGCGGTAAAGCCGGCCACCAGCGACGGAAAGAGGATGTCATACAGCACGGCGCCGCCGAACAGCACCTCAATCGCGAAAATGGCCCCACCCAGGGGTGTCCCGAATACGGCGGTAAACCCGGCACCGATGCCGCAAATCGCCAGGCGACGCCGATCAGCCGGGGAAAGGCGGAGCAGACGGGCCAGGGCCGACGCCAGCCCGCTGCCAATCTGGGTGCAGGGCCCCTCCTTGCCGGCTGATCCTCCGCCTGCCAGGCTGATGATGGTCGCCAGCGCCTTCACGGGAACCACGCGGAATGGGATATCGCCGTCCCTGTCGTGCACGGCCGCGATGACCGCTTCGGTCCCATGCCCGGCCGCCTGGGGGGCGAAGCGCCAGACGATCCACCCGCTCAGTCCCCCCATCACCGGAAGGATGGCCAGGCGCCAGACCGGGACCATCCGGGCCATATAGTCGACACTGTAATGGAGCCCTTTCAGAAAAACAACGGCTCCGAGACCAGCCACCGCTCCCGCCAGCGTCGACAGCACCAGCCATTTTAGCAGGCTGCCCAACAGGACAGCCTCCTCCACCAAGGGTCGCTTGCGCACTCCCGTCATCTCCCACTTGCTCACCCGACTCCCGGGTGGCCAGGACACCAGCCTTGCAAGATCAGCACACGACTACGCCGGGCGCACCAGAAAACGGGCAGCCCCTGTGCAAGAGGCTGCCCGTCGCTCTGTGGCACAACGGTCCACTTGTAGCCGATGCGGATGTCAAGGCTGCCCAGGCGCAGGACCTTTGCCCGCACCTAGCCGAAGCCGTGCCTGGACTCCTCATGGGCGCACGGCCCCGTTTGCCCGCGCGATTACGCCTCTCGTGCGGCGATTCCTGCTGCAGTTCTCTAGGGCTGGCGATCCGGCGAGCTGGTGGCAAGAGGGGCTGGTCGTGTGGGCCTGGGTCGTCACTGTGGACCGGGGTGGCCTGTGGACCTGGGCGGTCAGCCTTTGAGCGAGCCGGCCAGCAGCCCCCGCATGAAGTAGCGGCCGAGGAAGATGTAGACGAGGACGGTCGGGATGGCGGCCAGGACGGAGCCGGCCATGGGCAGGTTCCACTGCACCGCCTGCCCGCCCGCCAGATTGGCCAGCGCCACCGTGATCGGCTGCGCCTGCGGGCGCGCCAGCGTCACGGCCCACAAAAACTCGTTCCAGATCTGCGTAAACTGCCAGATGATCGTCACTACGAAACCGGGCACCGACAAGGGCAGCATGACGCGGCCGTAGATGCCGAAAAAGCCCGCCCCGTCCAGCGACGCCGACTCCAGGAGCTCGTTGGGGACCTGGGCGTAGAAGTTGCGGAAAATGAGAGTCGTGATGGGCAGCCCGTACACCGTGTGCACCAGGACGAGCCCCGGCAGCCCGCCGTACAGCCCCGTGCTGCGCAGGAACTGAAAGAGCGGGATCAGGATGCTCTGGTACGGGATGAACATGCCAAACAAGATGAGCGGGAAGATGACCTCCGACCCGCGAAAGCGCCACTTGGACAGCACGTACCCGTTCATGGAGCCCATGACGGTCGACAAGATCGTGGCGCTGACCGCCAGGATGAAGCTGTTGCGCAACTGCGGCGCGAACCGCTCCCACGCCACCGCGTAGCTCTCCCAAAACAGCTCCCGCGGGAACTCCCACGCCGTGTCCAGGCGGATGTCGGCCGGCGCCTTGAGGCTCGTCGCGATGGTCATATACAGCGGCAGCAGGTACGCGGCCGCGAGCAGCACCAGCGCCGCGTAGAGCAGGAACCTCGTCCAACGCACGCTGCGCACGGCCATCACTCCGCACCCCGGGAACGGAACGTCGAGACGAGATACGGGACAATCAAGACCGACACCAGCGCCAGGAGCACCACCGCGATGGCCGCACCTTTGGCAAACTGGTTTCCGCGAAAGGCCGTCAAGTACATGGAAACGGCCGGCACGCTGGTCGCGGCGTTGTCCGGGCCCGCCATGACGAAGACGAGGTCAAAGCTTTTCAGGGCGATATGGCCCAGGATGATGACCGCGCTCCAGATGATGGGCTTGAGCAGCGGGAGCTCCACGTAGCGGTACAGCTGCCACCACGAGCACCCGTCCACCCGCGCCGCCTCCCTCAGCTCGTCGGGAATGCCCCGCAAGCCCGCCAGGAACAGCGCCATCGTGTAGCCCGACATCTGCCACACCGCGGCCACGACGACGCCGGCAAGCGCCAGGTTGAAACCGTGGTACTCGGGAAACGGCAGCACCTCAATTTCGGTCGCCGCAGTAAAGGTCCACGCCAGCGCCGCCGCGGCCAGTGCGCCCGCGGCCACGGCCCGCTTGCGCCCGCCAGCCAGCCACCAGCGGCCAGCCATCACAACGCACGCCAGGGCCGCCAGCACCCCGAGGATCACCGGCACGTCCTGCCAGTTCCACTGCCACACCTGATCGCGGCTCGTCAGCCACGCAAACTCAATGCGGGGCAAGCCCACCAGCGTGGGCAAGACGTTGACGCCGCCTCTCGGCTGCAGCATCCAGCGCCAGATGGTGCCGGTCACGATGAACGAGAGCGACATGGGAAACAGGAACACCGTGCGGAAAAAACCTTCGCCGCGCACGCCCTGCTCGAGCAGGGTAGCCAAGAGCAGCCCCACCACGAGGCACCCGCCCACAAACAGCACCGAGAAGGCCAGCATGTTTACCAGGTCCTGCCGGAAGCGCACGTCCAGAAACCCGGTGAACAACTCGCGGAAGTTGTCCAGGCCGACGAAGGAAAGCTCCGGATTGACGGCCAGGGCCGCCCCGCGCCCCCAGTCGGACATGGAAACGAACAGGGTCTGCCCGATGAAGCCGTAGACGAACACGGCCAAGAGCACCAGCGACGGGGCGATCATGGCGATGGCGATGAGACGGTCCTGACGCGACTTCATGCTGTCTTCCCCCGAAACCGGGCGCTCATTGCCAACCCTGCGCTCGCTGCCAACCCTGCGCTCCTTGCCTGCCCGGTCCCCTGCGCCGCGTGCGCAGCGGGCCGGCGGCCCCAGCCCCGCGCTCCGCCCGCTTTCGAAACGAGACGGGACTCAGCGCGAAGCCCGGGGCCGCTTTGCCGGGACAGCTTACCGGCCGATGCCCGACTGGATCGCGATGGCCTGCGCGGCATTGGCCGCGGCCTGGCTGTTGCGGGTCGCCAGGAAGATCTCCATGGCCGTCGCGAAGTCGTTCATAAAGAGCTCGTTGGCCACGACACCGTGCGCGAGGCTCCCGACGATGGTGTTGGTCTTCCAGTCGCGCGCGGCGCTCTGCGCGTACGGGCCGTACTTGGACAAGTCGCTGTCCAGGCGCGGGCTGATGGAGCCCTTGAGCGGGTTGAAGATGTCCTGCGCTTCGCGGCTGCCGATCCAGCGCAGCCACTCGAGCACGCCCTCGCGGTTGGGCGAGCCGACGGGCAGGCCGAAGGAGTCGGACAGCATCATGAAGATGCCTTCGGTGCCCGGCGAAGGCGCCCAGCCGAAGCCCTTGCCCGGCTCAAGGCCCAGGGTGGTGGACATGTACCCGGCCGCCCAGTCGCCCATGACGTTAAAGGCCGCCTCGCCGTTGACGACCATATCGGTCGCCTGCTGCCAGGACAGCGAAGCCGCGTCCGCGTTGGTGTACTGCAGGATCTGCCCGAAGAGATCCCACACCGCTACGGCCTCCGGCGCCGTGAACGGCAGCTCGCCCGTCCAGAGCTGCTGCCACTTCTCAGGCCCAAGCACCGCCAGGGCCACGTTCTCCCACAGGTGCGTGGCGGTCCAGTTTTCGCCCAAGGACAGCGGGATGACGCCCTTTGCCTGCAAGGTGGGTGCGATGGCCAGGAACTCATCCCACGTGCGCGGCACGCTCACGCCCCAGCGCTCCAGGTTCTCCGGGACGTACCAGAGCACGTTGGAGCGGTGGATGTTGACCGGCACGGACCAGACGCCGTCTTCCGTGCTCAAAAGCGAGATGAGCCCGGCCGGGAACACGTCGTACCAGCCCTGCTCCTCAAAGAGGAAGCTCAGGTCCTCCATACGCCGCGCGATGACCCACGTGCCGATGAGCTCCTGCCCGGCGTGCACCTGGAACGTGCCCGGCGGATCGCCGCCCAGCATGCGGGTCTTGAGCACCGCCTTGGCGTTGACGCCGGCGCCGCCCGTCACCGTGGCGTTGTTGATGCGCACGCCCGGGTTGCGCTTCTCAAACTCGGCGATAATGGCCTCCAGGGCCGGCCCCTCGTCGCCCGCCCACCAGGAAAAGATCTCCACTTCACCGGTGGCCTGGGCCAAAGCCGCGGCCGGCAGCGCCAGCAAAACCGAAACGAGACCCACGACCAGCAACAGGGACCATCGAGCCTTCATCCGGTGCACCTCCCTAGGTTTCCAGTCCTCGTCAACGTCCACACGTCTTGCATCCTCGGCGCCTGCCGCTCAAAGCCCCCAGCACGCGGCGCGCCTTGCGCGCTCCCGTCCCCCTCTGCTGCCGCGGCCCCCTGCCGGGCGGCCGCACGCATCACCCCCTCGTCAGACGACGACGACCTTGACGCCGGACTTCCGGATACGTTCCAGCTCCTCAGGGTCCGCGCCCGCGTCGGTGATGAGCATGTCGACGGCCGACAAGGGCGCGACGTAAGCCGCCGCCACGTTGCCGATCTTGCTGCTGTCGGCCACGACCACCACTTCTTTCGCGGCCCGCACCATGGCTTGCTTGATCTCCGCTTCGGGCAGGTTGGAATTGGTGACGCCGTGCTCGGTCGAAACGCCGTTGCAGCCGAGAAAGAGCAAATCGGCGTTGATCTGGGAAATGAGCAGTGTGCCGAGAGGATTCACCAGAGAGTGTTGCTTGTAGCGGACGGTGCCGCCGGTCACGATGACGGTGACGTTGCGGCAGCGTTCGAGCTCCACCGCGATATTCAGGGCGCTGGTGCAGACGACCAGGTTTTCCAAATCGGGCAGCCGCCGGGCGATGGCCGTCGTCGTCGTGCCCACGTCCAAAAGCACCAGCTGTCCGGGCCGCACGAGCTTCACCGCCTCCTCGGCGATGCGGGCCTTTTCCTCCCGATACTGCGCCTCCTGCTCCCTGAACGACCGCTCGTAGAG
>LZRQ01000140.1 GCA_002159155.1 Firmicutes bacterium ZCTH02-B6 | reverse complement strand
GCATAGCTGCGGCAACGGACGGCGCCGGACGTCGGCCACCGTCGCGATGCCGGCCCGCCGCAGGCGACCTGCGGTGCGGGGGCCGACGCCCCAGATCGCCTCCACCGGCAGCGGCAGCAGAAATCGATCCAGATCGGCCGCCGCCACCGCCACCAGGCCGTTGGGCTTACCGCTGTCGGAGGCCAGCTTGGCCACAAATTTGTTGGGAGCGATGCCGACGGAGGCGGTCAACCCGGTGGCAGCATAAATGCGCTCCTTGAGCGTGCGGCCCATGTGAAGGGCATCGCGGTAGGGGTGCTCGGCGCCGGTCATGTCCAGGAACGCCTCGTCGATGGACAACGGCTCTACCACAGGACTAAACGCGTCAAGCACGGTGCGAATTTGCCGGCTCACTTCCTGGTAGCGGGCCATCCGTGGCCGCACAAAGATCCCGTGGGGACAAAGCTCCACAGCGCGCCGGATCGGCATGGCCGAGCGGACGCCGAAAGCGCGCGCCTCATACGAGCACGTGGACACGACGCCCCGGGGGCTGTCCCGGTCCCCCCCGACGATCAAGGGCTTACCCCGATACTCGGGATTGTCCAAAGCCTCCACCTGGGCAAAGAACGCGTCCATGTCCACATGCACGATAGTGCGCTCGCCAAAGGCAACCGCCCACGCCGGCCGCGCCTTTGCCACACCCGCTCAACCTCCGCACCGACGCCTGCTGCCACGGGACAACCCACGCGCCATGTGCGGGACAAGGACGCCCGCACTTGAGCAAGAGTTCATCCCGCGAGCCGCTCGGGGTCCGCGTTAAGCCCGTTTCCTTGGCACACGACGGAATACCAGTGGCCGCTGTCCTTGATGATCCGCTCCTGAGTCGTGTAGTCCACATACACGAGCCCAAAGCGGGAACTGTAGCCCTTTGCCCATTCGAAATTGTCCATGAGCGCCCAGGCCCAGTACCCTTCTACCGGAATCCCATCCTGAATCGCCCGCCACACGTGGTACAGGTGCGCGGCGATATAATCCCGGCGCTGGGTGTCCCTTATGCGCACGCCATTGGGCTGGCTTGCAGATTCTTTGCCCTGCCCCGGCTCAGGCGCGGGCTCGGGCACGTCCGGGTAGGCCGCGCCGTTTTCGGTGACGAAAAACGCGATGGGACGTGGAAGCCCCTGTTCTGCAGCCGGCCCTTGCCGGCCCATGCCACTGGCGCTCGCTGCGTTCGACGACGCTTCGCTCCGCAGGTAGGTGTCCCGCAGCCACGCCAGCACTTGGTACAGCCCCTGCGGATACACCTCCCAGCCGAGCTCGGTCACCGGACGGCCGGGCGGTACTTCGACCCGGTAGCCAAAGAAGGGGCGCCCGGAATCGTGAACCACGGTGTGGCGGCGGTAGTAGTTGAGACCAAAGATGTCGATGGGCCGGGAGATGAGCGCCATATCCTCGTCCTTGACGGGCGGCTCGACACCTTGTCCCTTGTACCATTCCAGGCCGTCCGCCGGGTACCTGCCCAAAAGCACCGGGTCCACGAACCAGCGGGCTTCCAGCGTCCGGGCGCGCTCCATGGCCTCCACGTCCGCGTCCCGATCGGTGGCCGGAGCGTACGCGTGGATGTCCAGCGACAGCCCGATGCGGGCAGGACCTTGCCCGCGGCCAGCCTTGCGCATGCCCAAGTCGTCAAAGGCTTCTACCGCCAGGCCGTGACCCAAGAGCAAATGGTGGGCGGCCCGCACCGCTGCCCCCAGGTCCTTGAGGCCGGGCGCGTGTATCCCGAGGGCATGTCCAACCATGGCCGCCACGTAAGGCTCGTTGACGGTCAGCCACAGGTCGACCCGGTCGCCCAGCCTCTCAAACAGGAACGCGGCATAGTCTCGAAACCGGTAAGCCGTATCGCGGTTGGTCCAGCCGCCCCGGTCCTGCAGGGCCGCGGGCAAATCCCAGTGATAAAGCGTTACCAGCGGGCGGATGCCTGCCGCGAGGAGCGCGTCCACCAGGCGCTCGTAAAAGGCGAGCCCGGCCTTGTTGGGTTGCCCCTTGCCGCTGGGGAAAACCCGCGGCCAGGCCACCGAGAAACGATATGAGGTAAGACCCAGTCGTCGCATGAGCTCGATGTCGTCGCGCCAGCGGTGGTAATGGTCGCAGGCGATGTCGCCGGTGTCACCCTTCTCAATGCGGCCGGGCTCCCGGCAAAAGCGATCCCAGATGGACTCCCCGCGGCCGTCCTCGGCCACGGCCCCTTCGACTTGGTACGCCGACGTCGCGGCTCCCCACAGGAAGCCGGCGGGAAAGCGGCAGTCGCTCATAGTCGCCTCCTGGGTTGTTTGGCAGCGCCGGCCAGGCGGCCGGGAACAAGCAGCGGGGTGGAGCATGCGCCACCCGTCCCGGCCGCCTTTCGCACGGCGCAGCGGCTGTAAACAGCAGTGGTCGTCAAAAGCGGCTATCGGTCAGCGTTCCCGGGCCAGCGCCTCGTTGACCCGCTGGGCGGCGCGGTCAAGGAAAGCCTGCACACCGCCTTGCCGCTCCAGGTTACCCTCCACGTAGGCCGTCAAGATGTTGCGGAACTCCGCCACGATCGCGTTCTCGATGTCTCCCCACACGCCCAAGGGCGGGTAAGCCGTGGCGTAGCTCAACCCCCGGCGGAACACTTGCCACACGCCGGATTCGTAGTAGGGGTCGTTAAAGGCGTCAACCTTGGCCGGCAGCATCTTGGAGAGATCCCGGGTGTAGCTGACCAGGTTGTCATGCCGCAGCAGGAACTTGATCCATTCCTCGGCAGCGGCCTTGTTGGGGCTTGCGCCCAAGATCACCAGATTGCTGCCGCCCGAGAAAGCCGCGCGACCCACAGGCCCTGCCGGTGGCTCCACGACCCCATAGTTGAGGCTCGGATTTTCCACCTCAATGTCGGCGATGTTCCAGGGCCCCATGAAGGCCATGGCCACATTGCCGTTGATGAACGCCGCGTCCGCCTGGGGCTGGTTGTACTCGGCGGTCGCCCGGGAGGCCAAGCCGAGCCGCACCAGGTCCACGTAGTACTCCATAGCCTGCACGCCGGCCGGCCCGTTGAACGTAGCCCGCCGCGCCTGGGCGTCCACCAGGTCTCCTCCGTAGGCCCAGAGGATGATGGCCCAGTTGTGGATCAGGTCCCAGGCGTTGGTGCCCGCGATCGCGATGGCGCTGCCCTCGCCAAACACCTCAGTGATGCGCTTCCCTACCTGGACCAGTTCTGCATAGGTCTGCGGAGGCTCGACGCCCGCGGCCGCGAACATGTCCTTATTGTAGAACAACGCCCGAGTCTCGGCGAACCAGGGCACGCCGTAATACTTGCCCTTATAGGTGGTGGAGATGAGGTTCGCCTCCATAAACGCGTCGGCGCCGCCAAACTTGTCGATGTCGATCTCGGCCACGGCGCCCGTGGCGGCAAACTGGGGATTCCAGGTGGTGCCGGCCTGGAAAACGTCCACGCCTTCACCGGTGATCAGGGCCGTGGAGATGCGGGACCAGGCCTGATCCCAGCCGATAATCTCATAGCGAACCCGGATGCCGGTTTCCCGGTAAAACTCCTCCACCTTCTGGTCGAGCCAAGGGACGTGGATGACGTCCGCCGCGTTAGGCATCACCCAGAAAGTGATCTCCGTGCCCTGGGCCAGCGCGGCCCCTGCCCCCAACGCCAGCACGAGTGCAGCCGTCGCAACAACGGCCGTCCAGCGAGATGCGCTGCGCACAACCAATTCCCTCCTTCTCACTGGTTGTCCTTCGTCCCGTGTCCTGGAGCGTACCCTCTCCACCAGCGTCTTCGCCGTCGCGCCCAGCAGGCGGCGCCATCTGGGCCCTTCCCGAGGCCTCTCGGCACGGGACGCAGCGCCCGATGTCGCCGCCACCGGCATCCCCCCTTTCGCTGGTCTCCAGGCACCGCCAGGCGCAAACCGCGCCCAGCTTGCGCCACCGCCACCTGCCGGCCCCCAGCGCCGGCAGCCCTGCCCTCCTTGGCTAAGACAGCGACGCCTGCCAGCTCCTCAGCCTTTCACGGCGCCCGACACAAGCCCTGAGATGACGTAGCGCTGCAGGAAACTGAACAGCACCAGCACCGGGACGGATGTGATGATGGATGCGGCCATCATCATGGTCCAGCGCGCCTCATGGGCGGTGATGTATTCCAACAGGCCGACCGCCACCGTCCGCGTGCTGGTCCCCGTTAGGACCGAAGCAAACAACACCTCGTTCCAACCCATAATGAAGCAATAGATGGCGACGGACACGATGCCCGGCCGGGCCAGGGGCAAGAGCACCGAAAACAAAATCCGCAGGCGGCTCGCCCCGTCGATCTGCGCCTGCTCGTCCAGTTCCACCGGGATGGAGTCCAGGAAGCTGCGCAGCATGACGATGGAGAAAGGCAAGGCAAACGACGTGTAGGTGATGATCATCCCGATATACGTATCCCGTAGCTGAACGCCAAACTGATTGCGCAGCCACGTGAAGAGGATGAAGTACGGGATGAGGAACAAAATTCCGGGCAGCATCTGCGTGGAGAGCACCGAGACCACGTACGCGTTGCGCCCCGGAAACGCCCAGCGGCTCAAGGCGTAAGCGGCCAGCAGGGCCAAAGTTGTGGCCAGCACCATGGTGCCGGTGCTGATGATGAGGCTGTTCTTCAGGTAGTCCAGGATCCGCACCGTGCGGTTGACGTTGCGATAGTTGTCCAGCGTCGGCTGGCGCGGGATCCAGGACGGCTCTTGCCCGGGGCGGGTGACGTCGGCCGCCTGGAGCTCGACGCTGGACTTAAAGGATCCGGACACCATCCACCCGTAAGGCACCAGCACGACGATCAACACGGCCAGCACGGCAAGAGCAAAGAGGAGCCAACCGAGGATCGTACCCCGCTTGTGCCGCCGGCGATAGGCCAGTCCTGCGGTCGCCATTTACGCCTGCCCCCTTTCCGACGCCCGCAGCGCCCGCAGGTAGAGCATGGTCAGCACCAGCATGACGCCCATGAGGACCACCGACATGGCCGATCCGACGCCGAAGTTGAAGGTGCTGAACGTTTCCCTCAGGATGAGCGTGGACGGCACGTCAGCCGCAGGCCCGGGGTCCTTGCCCAGCATGACGTAGAACTGGTTAAAAGCGTTGTAGTTCCACAGGATGGAAACCAGGATGAGCATGCGGGTAACCGGCGCCAGCATCGGCAGTGTGATGTAACGAAAACGCTGCCAGCGGGACGCCCCGTCGATCATGGCCGACTCGTACAGCTCCCTCGGGATGGTCTGCAGCCCCGCCTGGAGCACAAGGGCAGCGAAAGGCCAGCCCTTCCAGATGGCGGCCAGCATCACGGCATAGATCGCGTTGCTGCCCACAAGCCAGATAACGGGCTCATCGATGATGCCTAGCTTCATAAGCCACATGTTGACGAGGCCGATGCGGGCTTGAAAGATGAAGCGCCAAACGCTGTAGGCAACGGAATCGGGGGTGATGTACGGGAGGAGGATGATACCTCGCACTAAGGTTCGCCCGGGAAACTCCCGGTTGAGCAAGAGGGCGACGGCCATGCCGATCACGTACCCGGCGGTGATGGTGACCGCGCCGAAGAAGGTCACGTTCCACAAGGACTGCCAAAAGCGGCTGCCCAGGAACCCATCGGGATTCAACCCTTGGACGAAGTTGTCCAACCCGACCCACGGAGCGTCGTACCAGCGAGTTACAGTAAACAGGTTGATGTCCTTGAACGCCACCAGAATCCCGCCGGCCATAGGGATGTAGTGAACAAAAAGCATCGCGGCCACGGCGGGAAGAATGAAAAGGTACGCGGGCCCCGTGCGTATCAAGAAACGCCTGATCTTGTGGACCGCGCCGCGTCCCCGGGGAATCGGTCGCGTGGGGACGGTGCCTGGGATAGGGGCAGCGGTTGCGAGTGGCGCGGCCTCGATTGCTCGTGCTCTGACCTGCGGTTGAGTGGTTACGTCTCGCAGGGTACCAAGCGGCCTTCGTCGCGCTCTCCCGGCCTCCCGGCCGGCCGAACCCTCAGGCGGCATTTACGCCGACCCCCTCACCACCAGTTCGGTGTCCAGCACGATGCGCTCACTCTCCAACGTCTCGCCCTGGGCCAGGCGCACCACCATGCGAAACGCGATGGCCCCCATTTCTTGAATGGGTTGCCGCACGGTGGTGAGCGGCGGGACACTGGCGGCAGCCAGTGGCAAGTCGTCAAAGCCCATCACCGCCACGTCTTCGGGCACCCGCAAGCCCCGCTCCCGGAGTGCGGCGATGGCGCCCAGAGCCATCAGGTCGTTGGCGCAAAAGATCGCCCGGGGCATCTTTTGCCCCTTGTCCAGCCGGCGGGCGACAGCCTCGTAACCGGACCGCTGCTCAAAGTCGCCGGCCCACACCCTGTCCGGCCCCGTGGGCAAGCCCGCCTCCTGGAGGGCGAGCAGGAACCCGCGTATACGGTCCACCGAAGACTGGATGCTCTCCGGCCCGCGTAGCATCGCGATGTCCCTGTACCCTTTGGAAACAAGATATGAAACAGCCTTGTGCGCCCCGCGCAAGTTGTCCACGACCACGTGCGGGTACGGGCTTCCGGCACTGCGATGATCGACCACTACCACCGGCGGGGCGTCGGGGTGGTCGATCAGCAGCCGCTCTTCCCCGTGCCGCGGTGTGATGACCACCAGGCCCGCCACCTGCGGCGCCTGCAGCACTCGTTCGATGACGTTGCGGTGCGACCGGCCCTGTGTGGTAAAGAAAATCAGGTCGTAGCCCCGTTGGAAGGCCTCCCGCTCGACGCCAGCCAGCACCTCGCAGTAGAAAGGTGAACTCACATGGGGCACGATCAGCCCCACCTGCCGCGGGACCGTACGCGGGCGGCGCAAGTTGGCCAACTGATACCCGACCTTTAGGGCCGCCTGCTGCACGCGCTCGCGCAACTCCGGCGCCACCTGTTGATTGCCGTTGAGCACCCTCGACACCGTCGCCGGGCTCACGCCCGCCGCCCTGGCGACGTCCCGCAGCGTAGCCATGTGCAACTGCTCCTCCTTATTGTTTCAGAAACATGTTTCTATCTTATTTCTCATCTTCCTGCAATGTGACGGACGATTTTTCGTGTCCCTTTCTGGCCCACCTATGAGGTCCCTACGCGGTGAGGCTGACCCCAAAGAAAACCGCCCGGCGGCCGCAAAGTGTGGGTCTTGCGGCCGCCGGGCGGCTGCGCAGTAATCGGGCAGCGTATTGCCCGGTTTATGAGCTAGCCGGTGTATTCGCCCGCCGCACGCTTGGACAGCAGGCTGACAAAGCGCGCGTAGGATTCCTCCCAAGCGGCAGATGACCGTGGAGTAAATTCCCGTAGAGAGAACGACCGGCGCACGAGGTTGCGCATATCGTCCAGGCCATCGACGCGCCCATGGGCCATGGCTTGCACCAACAGATTGCCAGCGGCGGTGGCCTCTACGGGCCCCGCGACCACCGGCCGAGCGGCGGCGTCGGCGGTGAATTGGTTGAGCACCTGGTTTTGCACCCCGCCCCCCACCACGTGGATGACGTGGACGGAACGGCCTGTCACGTCTTCGAGCCGCTCGATCACCCAGCGGTATTTGAGGGCAAGACTCTCCAGGATACAGCGGGCGAACTGGCCCGGCGTCTCGGGCTCGGGCTGTCCGGTTTCCCGGGCAAACTGGCGTATGCGGACCGGCATGTCCCCGGGAGCCAAAAAGCGCGGGTCGTCAGGATCGATGACGGTCCGGAACGGCGCTGCCTCGGCCGCAAGATGCGTTAGCTCGGCGTAGGAGTATTCCCGCCCTCCTACCTGCCAGTGGCGCCGGCACTCCTGCAAAAGCCACAACCCCATAACGTTTTTCAGCAACCGGAACGTACCGCCGACACCTCCTTCGTTGGTAAACCCATGGGCGAAGGAAGCCGGGGTAATGACCGGCTCGGGGACCTCGACACCCAACAGCGACCACGTGCCCGAACTCAAGTAACACCAGTCGTCACCGGTGCCCGGCACCGCTGCTACCGCGGAGCCGGTATCGTGCACCGCGGGAAGAATGACGTCGATCTGTCCCGCACCCGTTTCCTCCGCGACGGCAGCCATGAGGCGGCCCAGCACCGTGCCCGGTGGCACAACCGGCGGCATGATGTCGATAGGCAATCCAAACGCCTCAAACAGGCGCTCCGACCAGGTCCGGCGGTGAGGGTTGAGGAGCTGGGTCGTGGAGGCGTTGGTGAATTCGCCTGCTTTCTCCCCGGTCAACCAATAGGCGAGACACTCGCCCATCATCAAAAGGGCCCGGGCGGACGCCAGCTGCTCCCTGGCGTCCCGGCGAGCCGCCAGCAGCTGATATAGGGTATTAAAGGGTAGGAACTGGATGCCCGTTTCTGCGTAGATCTCCTGCGCCGGTACAACGGCCCATGCCGCCTCCATCACGCCCTGCGTCCGGGCATCCCGGTAGTGATACGGCAACCCCAAGAGCGCGTCGTCCGGCCCCAGGAGAGCGTAGTCGACAGCCCAGGTGTCAATGCCGACACCGGCCAACGGCCCCGCGGCCGCCGCTTTCCCGATGGCCGCAACGGTTTCCGCGTATAGGCTGTAAATGTTCCAGTGCAGGCGGCCCGATAGCCGCAGCGGTCGGTTTGGAAAGCGGTGGACTTCTTCCAAGACCAACCTGTCGCCGGTCAAGGTGCCGACGATTCCCCGCCCGCTCTCCGCGCCGATATCAACGGCCAGATACCGCACCGGCACCCGGGTTCACCATCCCTGCCCCGCCGTGCCGCGGGCCAGGATCCGCTTGGAGTAGTCGCTTTCGAGATAAGCGGCCAACGGGTCGGGATCCAGACCCCTTTCCACCCGCGTCTGGGCCAAGAGCGGCCGCACATCGGTTTCAAAGGCCTCCTGGAGAATGGCCTCGGCCCGCAGCACGTCGCCTTCCGCCTGCGCCTCGGCCAGCGCCTGCCAGTCAATGAGCAGGGCCTTGGCGTAGAAGCGCTGGACGTTGGTCACCGACCGGATCATGGCGGGGATCTTGGGCTCGATGTTGTGGCTCTGGTCGATCATGTAGGCCACGTTTTCGGCCGTCGCCCGGGTGGCTGGGTCGTTGAGCCCGGCAACCATTTCTTTCAGGATCCGGAACAGCTGGTAC
>LZRQ01000139.1 GCA_002159155.1 Firmicutes bacterium ZCTH02-B6 | reverse complement strand
GTACGGGTTGGAGAGGGTGGTGCCGACGCCCGCCAGGACCGCGTTGCCCGCCGGTCGGCCGGCCGCGTCGCCCGCCCCGGGCAGGCGGGCCGTCCGCGCCTCAAGGACCGTGCTGCGTCCCATCCAGAGCAGCACCAAGCCGCCGATCACGGACAAGGTGCCAACCACCGGGGTGCGGCTCAGCCAGCTGCCCAAGCCGTACGCGAGGCCGGCCACCAGCAGCGCTTCCGGCACCGCGTGGCCCAGGGCGACGGACCAGCCGCGCCAGAAGCCTCCCCTGCTGGCCTCCCGAACCGCCATGCCCGTCAGCGGGCCGGGCGCCGCCGCACCGGAAAGCCCGACAAGAAACGCCGTCGTAAACAGAGTCCACAAGTCCAAGGCTGCTCGTCCGCTCCTCATGCGCCACCCGTTTCCCGGGCAGCGACCGCGCCGGCCACTGCCAAGTCCGCGGCGCTGTTGTCGTCGGATGTTCGAGACGCAGCCCCGGGACCCTGCCACAACCGCAAGGACTGCGAGGACATCCCGTGCGGCGGAGAGAATCCCTGCGGCAAGGACAGGGAGCTCCTGCGGCCAGGCAAGGAGTTTCCTGCCGCCAGGCGGCGAATTCCCTGGGGTGAGGAGACGGAATAGAGCCGCTTGCATGGAGAGTCTGTTTCGTATTGCGGCGTGCCCGCTGCGCACGGGCGGCAGGCGGCAGGAGGCGCCGTGCGCGCTATCGGGAAGGGGCGTAGGCGTGGACGGGCAGGTTGTGCTGCGGGACGTCGTGTTGCCCCTGGCGGCAGGGGCGGTCTTAGGCCTGTTTTACTTCGGCGGCCTGTGGTGGACGACCCGGTTTATCGGCCGTGTCCGGCAGCCGGCGCTGCTGCTGCTCGGCTCTTTCGCGGTGCGCATGGCGGTAATCTTGACCGGGTTCTGGACTGTAACCGGCGGGCGCATTAAGGGGACGGCCACATTTCTAGCCGCTGTCCTCGGGGCCCGTCAGGCGGTGCTGGCATTGGCGCAAGCGGCTCACTCCGGCACCCACAGGGAGGCCGCCGGCCCCGGTCGAGCCCCCGGCGCGAGGGCCCGACCGGAAGGGGCACAGCCGTCAGAGCCCGGGCCAAAGCAACAGCATGCTAGCCTATGGGAAGTCATCCCGCAGGAAACCACGTCACGGGATGTAGACTCGCAGGAAATCAGCCCACGCGACCTCAACTCTCGGGAGGCCGGCCCACGCGAGGACGCCCCAGACGAGGTCGGCCCGCGCAAGGCCGATCCGCAAGAGGCTGGCCCGAACGCGAGCTAGACATTGTAGCGCGGCGCGACAACTGAGACAATCCGGCGCGTAAAATGAGACAAGCCGCCGGGTGGTCTGCCTGCCGACCCCATCCGCTTTTGGACCCATTGAAGGTCCCTTAAACACCCCCAGAACACTCCCGCCAGGCGATTCACAGGTCCCCGGGCCGGGGTTAAACCGCCGTTTTTGGTTCGTTCACGGCCCGTTCATGACCTCCATCCGATGAACGTACCAGCACGACCTCGCTCAACACCTTCTCCCTAATCCGGTACGTGTTGGCGTGTTTGCAATGGCCCAGCCAGGACATTATGGAGGCCTTAACGCGCTCCAGCGGGATCTTCCCCTCAGCATAGTCCCGAGCCAGTTTCTTAAATCCCCGACGAGCCCTTTTGATGCTGCTCTTGCGAAGGAGTCTGTGGGTCGGCCAAATACGGTAGCCGAGGAAGTCTATACCCTGGCTGATAGGAAACACACTCGTCTTTCGGTTGAGCTGCAACAGCAGTCGGTCAGCGAGGAAGCATTCAATTTCCCGCTTTACGTCCCAGAGAGCCCGCTTGTCGTGATGGAGGATCACGAAGTCGTCCATGTAGCGAACGTAATAGCGCACCCTCAGCGTGTGCTTGACGAACTGGTCCAGCTCGTTTAGGTAGACGTTTGCGAAGAGCTGTGAAGTCAGATTCCCAACTGGCAAGCCCCTGGGGCAAGGATCACCCTCGTCGACGGTGCTGTCGATGATGGTGTCTATCAGCCACAGCGTCGAAGGACAGGCGATGCGCTTTCGAATCAGCGCCTTCAGCGTGGGATGGTGGATGGACGGGAAGTATTGACTGACGTCTCCTTTCAGGCAGTAGACACGCCCCCACTGCCTTTGGGCCCTTCTGAGGAACTCGGTCACCCTGTCGGCGCCGGCGTGTGTCCCTTTTCCTACACGGCAAGCGTAGGAGTCGTAAATGAATCCCCTCTCGAAAATCGGCTCGATTATAGCCACCAGCGCATGGTGTACAACCCGGTCCCGGAAGGGCGGTGCCATAATTACCCTCGTCTTCGGGTCGTGGACCACAAACACCCGAGGCCGTCCCGGCCGGTACGTGTGGTAAATCAGCTCGTTTTGGAGGATGATCAGCTCCTCCTCCAACCGGGCTGTGAATTCTAGCACCTCGTGACGATAGCGCTTGTTGCGACGAGCTTTCAGGTAGGCGTAGTACAGGCGTTCGAAATCGTAAATCTGGGGATAGAGGTTGTTGTACGTCCGGGCCACCTGATGTCCGCTCCTCCACAGTGCTGTAGAGACGAGAGGAGACGCGGAGCGGTCGGAAAGCCCCTACTAGCACCGCGTCTCCAATTCAGGTGTTTTGCCGGCCGCCAAAGGGCGGCACGACAGGGATCTAGGCTCCTTTGCACTACGGCACTGGATGCCGCCCCGTGAGGCGACAACTTCGGGCCAGGTTAGTGCAGAGCGGCGCGGAAGCCGACGTTGGCGTTCACGTTCGACGGCGGGTTGTTGAGGTTCAGAGCGAAGCCAGCCCGGGCGTTCGACCCGTTGTCCCAGTTGCCGCCGCGGAGAGCCGCCCGCGCAGACACAGCCTAGACCCCAAGGCAAAACTGTCAACGACTAACCGACTTCATCCAGCCCCCAAGCATCCGGCCAATCTCGGCCAGATACCCGGACCAGACCTCGTACTTCTTAAACGGCAGGAAGCCAAGACTCATCGCAAGGCGCACGTACGACCGCAACAGGTCCAGTTCCACGTCCATTTCCTGCAAGGCTGTCTTTTTGTAGTATCGCTTGTTGGTCTCGATGATCAGCCTCAGCAGCCGGAACATGCAGTGTTTAATGTCGGCCGCCAACGTATGTCGCTCGCTCTTGGGGAATTGCCTCAGCGCCTCGTAAGCGTACGCGATCATGTCCTCGGTCTTCTGCCTGATCTTCAGCTCCTGACTCACTGCCGTTCCGCCCCACTGCAAGCCGTATTCGGGAATCTGGGGGCCTCGCTATCGCTCGGCCCCCAGATTCCCAGTATTCAGATTTCAGATTTACAGTGTCAAAGCGGCGCGGAAGCCGACGTTGGCGTACGCGTACGACGGCGGGTGGCTGAGGTACAGCGCGAAGCCAGCCCGGGCGTACGACCCGTGGCCCCAGTGGCCGCCGCGGAGCGCCGCCCGCGCACCATAGTTCCGCCACCAGAATCGGTCCATCCACTCACCGGCAGAGGTCCCGACTTCCTTCGGCCAGGCAAGCGGCGCAAGGTCAGGCTCGGTTCGCAAGGACAAGATCATGCCCGACTGGTCGGCCCCGTAGTCGCCGGTAACAGCCGGGTTGTTATTCGCAGCCTGCGGAGACAGCTTTGCCACCGGCCGGCCAGCAGGGTGGGACATCGCAGGACTGCCGTTGGCACCGCGAGCCACCACGGTGATCTGGTTCCCGTTGACCGAAGCCACCACAACCTGCTCGTTGTGAATTTGCAGGGTGTCGCCCGGAGCAAATCCCGAGCTGCCCGGAGCATCTACTCGGTCCCTGACGGTGAACGTCAGCACCTGATCATCAATGGCCTCCGCCAGGTACGCGGCCGAGCCCCCAGGAATCATGCAGTACCTCTTCTCAAGGCGCACCACTGTGCCAACCGGGAAGCCTCCCGATTTGCTCACGGAGCCAGCGAACCGCACGTCGAATCGCCCGCCCCCGAGGGGTGTGATGGACACCACAGGGTAGGTCTCCGCAGCATTGTCCGGATCGATGACAATGGTGTGAGCCTGTGCGTCCCAACCCTCGATCTCAGAGACGTTTTCGACGTCCACGGAGCTCGCGCCGGCAGCAAGCGGCTCCGCAACCCGCGCGGTTCGGATATGCGTGTAGATGCCGCCCTCCATCTGGAAGTCGACCCACTCCCGGACGTTTCCCGCCAGGTCGAAGACACCAAGGGCCGTGCCGTTGTGCGACCAGGAAACGGGACCGGTGCCGGTCAGAACGCGCCCGGACTGCACGGGATCGGGCACGCCGAAATAGGCCCATTGGTTCGGGTCCCGGTAGTCGCGACCGCTGGAATTGTTCCCTCGAATGTCATGCCCGAGAAGCCGGATCAAGAAGGCCATCGTGGCCCACTCCCGGGCCGTTACCAGGTGGCACGACACCCCGTTGATCTTGCGGTTCGCACAGGCACGCTTGGCGTTTGCCCAGTCGATGTTGGTCCAAGGCACCCGGCCCGGTAAGGAGACGGCAACGTGCTCCGTGGAGCCTTCCGGTACGGTCACGCCGCTGCCCACGCCGCGAGAGGTCGACGTCGCTGCCTTGTGACTGCACTGATACTTGTCGATGAAGAAGCCCCCGAGGTTGAGGTCCGTCGGGGGAAACACCCCATTCTCCCAGATGCCAGCCGGCACCGTGAAGCGGGGGATGTAGACCATCTGGGTGAGGGAGCCGTCATCCGTCTGGAACGTCACTTCGCGGGTGCCAGCTTGAATCTGTTCCCGCAGCGCCTTGAGGCTAAGGTCTCGAATCGCCACTTAGGACACCTCCGCGTCGCCGTCTTCCTCACCGGTCTCCTCCGGCCAAGGATAGACCACGATGTCAACGTTTCGCAGGTCCAGCGGTCGCTCCACGTGCGTAACGATAGGCGACCCGTGCTCGTCCACTTCACCGGTCTCCTGCGAGTCAAACTCCCGTTCCGGGATGACCGCCTCAGCCAGGAGCCAGTAGTGCACGCCATCCAGCGCGATGTTGAGCCTGCCATCCTCCTCCACGTAGAGACGGAAGGGCTGGCCCTGGTAGTCGGTCAGATCGATGCTCTGGGGCTGACAGACGGCCCCATTCGGCAGCTGGTGCTGCAGGATCTGCAGCACCGCCGGGTTGTTGGGGTCGATGACTACCTTGTTATTCACCCGTGCGGGATCTTGCTGCACAATCGCCATGCTCAGTCACCCTCCCTTAGCCCATCACGTCATCAACTGGTAGCGGAATTGGCCGCGAAAGCCGCCCGTGTTGTAGACGGTAAAGGCGTTCGCAGCCCGTGCGATCCTGACGTCACCGAGGTCCCCTTGGGTGTCCTCAAGCGGGATCAGGTTCACGATGTAGTTCGTGTGCCCAAGGTTGTGCGTGACGGACCGCCCGGCCGTGCCGGCAAACGTCGACTCACCCTGCAAGGTCTGGGTCTCCAGCGCTGCCAGGCGCTCAGCCAAGCTCGCCTTCCCGGCCCGGGCTGCCGCCAGCTCGCTCTGGATGGCGTCCTGCTGCTGCTTCAGGTACGCGGTCCGGTTTGCCAGCTGCTTGTGGGGCAGGTTGTCCACGCCGTCGGGACCGCCCTGCACCGGATCGGTCTCCTCAATCTGGTAGACCCCGGCTTCCCACTGCGGTGTCTCCTGCAAGTTAGCCACCTGTAAAACCCCCTTCAAACGCGGTTTTCACCCTGTTAGAACAGGATGGTCCAGAAGCCCTCGATCTCCAGGTCATCTTCCTTCTCGATGACCTTGCCCCCACGGGTCCGCCTGGCGAACAGCGACCCGTCGGCGGCGATCAGGCCGAACTCCATGATCGCCATGCCGTTGGCCTCGTTCTCCTTGATGATGAAGTTGAAACGGGCCGACGTGGGGGTAGGATACGAGAAGCTGCTGATCGGTTTGATGAAGGCGTTCGTGATCGCCGTGTCGTCCGGACTCGGCGGCGCCCCGTTCGTACCAACAGCGATCCGGTTAATGATCCGGTTGCTGCCCTCGCCCGTCAGGAGCCTGGCCATGTTCTGCCGGGCGATGTTCACGATCAGGTTGTTGTCCTTCTCGTGCAGCACCACCCGCCCGGAGCGCCTGACAACAAGCTCCAAAGCCCCTCGAATGACCGGTGCGTGCTCCAGGAAGTTGATCCCGGGTCTCATCACATCATCCCTCCTCTACGCCGCCACCCGTTGCCCGTAACGAGTGACCACGATGTCAAACACATCCCTGGGACCGTTGGCGCCATGGGTCCAACTGCCATCCCGCGGGATGGGCCTGCCGTAGTAATGCAACCCGTTGTGCCGGTAGAGCCGGTCGCCGTAACGGTGCGTCGAGCGCCGCCGCAGTAGGGCGCCACCGTGGGCGTGCCGGCCATTGTAGATGTAGCGCGGCCTGCGGTCTATGCAGCCGTTGTGCCGCCAGGCAGCGCCCCCACCGTCGTGGCACAGGCCTGAAGCGCCATACACCGGCGTTCCCGGCACGGTCTCGCACCACTGGAACGCCAGGCTGTGCTCGAACTCTTCCTGCGCTCGGTCCTGACCGTACGCGCGGATAGATGACCGGATGTGCCGGCCGTCGTGCAGTGTCGGCCCAGCAGGGAAGGTGTCGGTCCCCTCGGGCCGGCGCCCACCATACGTCGCTCCACCCAATCTCCACAGCGCCCCGTCGTGCCGGTAGCGCAGCGGGCGTCCCTCCAGTGCGATCCCAGCGGTCGCCCGTCGGTCGTCTGCGGAGGGAACCTCCTCCTGCCAGCGGGGCGTCACCGCAAAAAGGCTGGTCTCCAGCATGGCGGGCTGGCGGCCATAGTACAACTCACCGCGGCGGCGAAACCATCCGTCATGGAGCACACCACCAGCTCGCTGCCGGTCCTCCAGGGGTGTGTGCACGGCCAGTGCGGACACGTCCCAGGCCGTGTCATACCGGACCCCGCCCGCGTGCGTCAAGGCGCCGTCGTGGCGGTGACCCTTCCACGGCCAGCCCTCTCGCAACGCATGCGCCACGAAGAGGATGTCGATCTCAATCCCATCCTGGTGGGGAACGAAGTCCTGGAACATCAGGTCGAACCCGATGGCCACCGGCATGCTGCGGGCCGGCTTCACCCGGTAGATGGTGTCCATGAGCACAGCCATATCGGTGCGGGTCAGGGCCTTCTCGTCATCCAGTCGGGCCCGGACACGGAATTCAGCCCAGCGCACGCCGCCCTTGTGGCGCACCTCCCGGTCGTACCGATAGGTGCCATCGTGGAACGGCGACACTGGCCCGTCCTTGTACAGCTCGTAGATCTCCGCATCCGGGAACCCGATTAGCCGCAGCGCCTCCTGCATGCCCGGAATGGTCCCGCCGCGCCGGTATATCTCCCAGGCGGCCGACAAGCGGCGCCGATACGCCTCGTCGTCCTCGCCGGGGTAGCGGGGCAGCTTACGACTCCTCCCGATTAGGTCCAGGGCTTGCCCGCTCGCTGTGGCGATCACCCAGGACCGCCGCATGGCGAAGATGGACAGCTTGGCCTCATCCAGGGTTTCGCCCAGCACATCAACCCACTTGCGCAGCTCTCCATCCTCAGACTGCTTGAAAGGGCTGGACAGCAGCTTCCATAGGTACTCGCCAAACTTCACGACTCCGCCACCCTCTCCACGGAGACCTGCACGTTCCCCAGCGTCGCCAGCTGCCCCGGGGACAGCAGCACATCGGCGGCCGGCGCCCCGATCAGGACGTTCTGCGCATACTCCACGTGCTGCATGAGCAGGCTTGTCAGGCGGGCCCGGTAGAGGCTCTCGCCGATGCCCAGCACTTCGATCCCCAGCTCCTCGTCGTGGAGGAACAGGGCCTGAATCACCCGCCGTGCTTGGGCCTCGGCGGCCGCCGCATCCCCTTCATGCTGCGGCAGATACAGGGTTACGTGGACGTCCACAGTCACGGTCTCGGGACCACGCACCAGAACGTTGTCGGTGATGGGCTTGCGGGTCTCCAGGTAGGCCTGCACCGCGTCGATCAGCTCCTGGCTGGGCATACCGGCCGGCCCCATGATGATGACGTCAACGGTGCCCGGCCCCCTGGGGAAGCGGTCATCCACCGACACATCCATGACGCCGGGCACACTGCGGGCCCACGCCATGTAACCGGCCCGGGTGGCGCCCGTCGCCAGCTCATCCCACCGCGCCAGGTAGCGCTGCCGAAGGGACTCGTCGTCCTCTTCGTCCACGCCCTCCTCGACGAGCCATCCCTCAGGGTTGTACACGTAGTCGATCCCGGGAATGTGCGTCACGATCCGGTCAATATAGCCGGGCCCGACGTTGTAGCTCGCGCCCTCAAACTCTGCCCGTACGGGGACGGCCACCTCTAGGGCCCCTTCGGGCAGGATGGTCTCCTCCTCGACCAGATACCGCAGCTCTCGCCCGGAGGGCCCGACGCCGGTTTTGACCACCCTACCGGCCCGAATGACTACGTTGCCGCCGGGCTTGTGACGGCCAAAGATGACGATCCCGCGGGCTCGGGTGGCAGGGAACCGGGTCAAGCCCATGCCGGCGCAGTGCAAGTCCAGCCACCGCCCTCGGGCGTAGATCACGAACCCCTGCGGCACGACGGAAAGGATCAGGCCATAGAGATCAGACACACCCTGAGACGCCAGCTCTACAAGCGTGCGAAAGACGCCGCCCTTGTTCACATCAGTGATGCGGGACCCCCGGGCCCGCAGCTTATTGAGGGCCTCTGCCACGAGCGTCTCATAGGTCTTGAACTGGACCAGTGCTTTCCAATCCACGGCCCCTACCTCCTCAGGACCTCCACGGTCACCTGACCGAGGCTGTAGCCGATCACCAGATTGACGGGGTTCGTCTCACCGACGGGCAGACAGCTGGCATGCAGCACCACCCGTTTCGAGTCCCACTCCACCACCTGGGCCGACGCCGTTCCCGGCATGGTGCGCGGATCCGCCTCGATGGCGTCCACGATCTCGCTTTCCATGTCCATGCGGTTCAGCGTAGTCGCGGGAGCCTTCAGAAACCGGCGCATCCTCACGCCATAATCGGGATGACTCCAGAGCTCGCCCTTCTCCGTCGCCAGGCGGAGCCGCAGGGCCTGCACAAAGTTGGCCAGCCCTTCCCGGGTGTCCACGTCGCCGCCCGGCAGCAGCTGGAGGT
>LZRQ01000138.1 GCA_002159155.1 Firmicutes bacterium ZCTH02-B6 | reverse complement strand
ACTGGGGAGTGGGCGTCTTAAGTGCTGGTACCAATGCTATTCCTCCTCCCTCTCGCCTAGAACGAGCCGCTCCGCCGCCCGCAAGCGTGCGCTGCGGGCCCGGTGGTTAGCCGCGATCTCCTGACCCGTCGGCACCATAGGCTTGCGCGTCAACACCCGGAGCACGCCCGGCCGTCCGCAGCGGCATTCGGGCAGATCAGGCGGGCACCGGCACGCTGCCGACAAGTCGGCAAAGGTCTGTTTGACGATGCGATCTTCCAACGAATGAAAGCTGATGACCGCCACCCGCCCGCCCGGTACTAGCGCCTGAACGGCCGCTACAAGCCCTTCGCGCAAGGCGTCCAGCTCGCCATTGACCGCGATGCGCAACGCCTGGAAGGTCCGGCGGGCAGGGTGAGGACCGTGCCTGCGGGCCGCGGCGGGGATGGCTGCTTTCACCACTTCAGCCAGTTCCCCGGTCGTCGCAAAAGGCCTACGTTCCCGAGCCCGCACGATGGCTGCTGCGATTTTGCCGGCCCATCGCTCCTCACCGTACTCACGGATGATGCGGGCCAACTCCGCTTTGGGCAACGTATTGACCAAGTCCGCGGCCGTGGTCGACGACCCGGGATCCATCCGCATGTCCAGCGGGGCGTCGGCCCGGTACGTGAAACCGCGTTCGGGCTCATCGAGCTGAAAAGACGAGACGCCCAGGTCAAACAGGACCGCGTGGACCTGCGGGAAGCCCACTCCGGCCAAAACGGTCGGCAAATCACGAAAGTTGGCGTGCACCAGCGTCAGGGAGTCGCCAAAGGGGGCCAATCGCTCCCGGGCTGTGGCCAGCGTGCGGGGATCCTGGTCGATACCGATAAGCCGCCCCCCGGGAAGAATTCGCGGCAAAATGGCCGCCGCGTGGCCGCCGCCGCCGATCGTCGCGTCCACCACCACGTGACCCGGCACGGGGTTGAGGATCTCCACCACCTGGTCCAACATGACCGGCACGTGACTCACGCGACCCACCCCGGCATCTTACAGCCCTAGACCTTCCAGGTTTTCGGCAATCTCGGCAAACGACGCTTCCGCCTGGGCCACGTAAGTCGCCCACCGCTCGGCTGCCCAGATCTCGACCCGTGTCGAGACGCCGATGATCACGGCATCCTTATCCAAGCCCGCATACTGACGCAGGTTGGGTGGCAGCATCACGCGGCCTTGACGATCCAGCTCGCACTCGTACGCGCCGGAAAACAGGAAACGGGCAAAGGCCCGGGCGTCGGCCTTGGTCAGGGGAAGGGACTTGAGCCGGCTCTCCAGCACTTGCCACTCGGCCAGCGGGTAAACAAAGAGGCAGCTGTCCAGCCCGCGCGTCACAATGAACCGGTCCCCGAGCCCCTCGCGAAAGCGGGCCGGGATCGTGAGCCGGCCTTTGTCGTCCAGCGCGTGCTGAAACTCGCCCACGAACACGGGCTCCAGTCCCCTCCACTTTCCCCCACTTTGCCCCACTTGTATCGGGGAATTCGGGGGGCGCGGCCCAATTCCTCCCCGTGGGGGCAGCTTTTTCGCTGACTATGGTCACATTTTTTGCGCACCTTCTATCCAATTCACCGTCCTGGGCGACGCAGGCGCCTTCCTGCGGGCCGCTTGCGCCGCCTGGCGGGTTAGATATAATAGGTATGAATCGCTGGACGAAAGGGGGAAACACGGATGGCAAAGCCCGTGATCGATATCGATCAGGAGTACCGCTACGGGTTCCGCGATCCGGAGCAGTACGTATTCAAGTCTGGCAAGGGCCTCTCCCGCCAGCTTGTTGAAGAAATCTCCGACCTGAAGGGCGAGCCCGACTGGATGCGGGAGTTCCGCCTCAAGTCGCTGGAGATCTTCCTCAAGAAGCCGATGCCCAATTGGGGAGCCGACCTGTCGGCCATCGACTTCGACAACATCCATTACTACGTCCGGCCTACGGAGAAGAAAGGCCGCAGCTGGGACGAGGTACCCGAATACATCAAGAAGACCTTTGATCGCCTGGGCATCCCTGAAGCGGAACGCAAGTTCCTCGCCGGCGTGACCGCCCAGTACGAGTCGGAGGTCGTCTATCACAACATCCGCGAGGACTTGGCCAAGCAGGGAGTTATCTTCTGCGATACGGACACCGCGGTGCGGGAGTACCCCGACTTGGTGCGCAAATACTTTGGCACTGTCGTGCCGCCCAGCGACAACAAGTTCGCGGCGCTCAACTCCGCGGTCTGGAGCGGTGGATCTTTCATCTACGTACCGCCCGGCAAGCGTGTCGAGATCCCGTTGCAAGCGTACTTCCGCATCAACGCGGAGAACGTGGGCCAGTTTGAGCGGACGCTCATCATCGCCGACGAGGGCAGCTTCGTCCACTACGTCGAAGGGTGCACGGCCCCCATTTACTCGACCGACTCGCTGCATGCGGCAGTCGTGGAGATCATCTGCCTGCCGGGCAGCCGGGTGCGCTACACCACGATCCAGAACTGGTCCCACAACGTCTACAACCTGGTCACCAAGCGGGCTGTAGCCTACGAGGACGCCACCATGGAGTGGGTCGACGGCAACATCGGCAGCAAGGTCACAATGAAGTACCCGGCCGTGTTTCTGATGGGCAAGGGCGCCCGGGGCGACATCCTCTCCATCGCCTTTGCCGGCAAGGGACAGCACCAGGACGCGGGCGCCAAGGTAGTCCACAACGCGCCCTACACGTCCTCCACCGTTACGTCCAAGTCCATCTCCAAGGGCGGCGGCACCACCACCTACCGGGGCTTGGTGCGCGTCAATCCCAATGCGGCCAATGCCCGCTGCACGGTGAAGTGCGACGCGCTCCTGTTTGATGACCACTCCAAGGCGGAAACTATTCCGTACATGGACATCCTCCACGAGGACGTGGCCATCGAGCACGAGGCCACGGTCAGCAAGGTGCGCGAGGATCAGCTCTTCTACCTCATGAGCCGCGGCCTCTCCGAGGACGAGGCGACCATGATGGTGGTGCAGGGGTTCCTGGAGCCCTTTACTAAGGAGTTGCCCATGGAGTACGCGGTGGAGCTCAACCGGCTGATCCAGCTGGAGATGGAAGGTTCGGTCGGATAAGGTCGCCTGTTGGTTGCCACGGGCGGCAATCGACCGCTGCAACCGCACGCAACCGAGGCGCAGGGCCGGGAAACCTCCCGGCCCTGCTTTTGCCCGGGTGACGTTTGTCCCAATTGTAGAGCGGACTTTGGCGAAAAAAGGGAAGAAGGCCCGGCACACAGAAAAACTTGAGGCGACACGCTTGTGCAGCGAAAGGAGTCGGGGAGATGACGAGTTTCAAGGCTGGCCTCGAAGACATCGTCGCCCTACGGTCCGAAATCTGCTTCATCGACGGCCAGCGGCGACGGCTGGTCTATCGCGGCTACGACATCGGTGAATTTATCGGCAAGGCCACCTTTGAGGAAGTCGTCTATCTGCTGTGGCACGGCGAGCTGCCTACGCAGGCCCAGTTGTCGGTCTTGCGGGAGCAGATCGCCGCTGCGCAAGACCTCCCCAAAGAACTTATCGATCTGATCCGCACTTTCCCTCGCGACGCCGAACCAATGGCGGTGCTGCGGACGGCGGTTTCCGCCCTCGGCGTTGTGGACCCGGATGCCAACAACAACGATCGTGAGGCTAACCTCCGCAAGTCCGTGCGCCTGTTGGCTCGCCTCCCCATGATCATCGCCTACCACGCGCGGCTGCGGGAGGGCCAGGAGCCGGTGGCTCCCCGCTCCGACTTGGGCTTGGCCGCCAACTTCTTGCTCATGCTGCGGGGGAACGAGCCCGACCAGCTGGAAACCGACATCTTCGATGCGTGCCTGATCCTCCATGCGGACCACGAGCTCAACGCCTCTACGTTCACGGCGCGGACCGTGGCTTCCACCCTCTCGGACATCTACTCCGCCGTGACGGCGGCCATCGGCGCCCTCAAGGGACCGCTGCACGGTGGGGCCAACGAGCAGGTTATGCGCACGCTGCTGGAGATTGGCGATCCGGAGCGAGTCGTGGAGTGGCTGGACCAGGCGCTGGAGAATAAACAGCGCATCATGGGCTTCGGGCACCGGGTGTACAAGACTGGGGACCCGCGGGCTGACTTCCTGCGCCAGTTCTCGCAGCAGCTGGGCGAAAAGCGCGGCGACACCCGTTGGTACCAGATGTCCCGACGCCTCGAAGAGCTTATGTTCGAAAAGAAGGGGCTCTACCCCAACGTGGACT
Source organism: Firmicutes bacterium ZCTH02-B6 (assembly GCA_002159155.1). Lineage (GTDB taxonomy): Bacteria > Bacillota > Limnochordia > Limnochordales > ZCTH02-B6 > ZCTH02-B6. The sequence continues at coordinate 4,918 of LZRQ01000138.1, read as the reverse complement.
TCTACTCCGCGTCCACGTATTACATGCTGGGCATCCCCATCGACCTGTACACGCCTATCTTCGCCTTCAGTCGTGTCTCCGGCTGGACAGCGCACGTCCTCGAGCAGTACGCCGACAACCGGCTCATCCGGCCGCGCGCCGAATACGCCGGTCCCATGGATTTGCAGTTCCGTCCGCTTGCCGAGCGCGGTTGAAACCGCGCCCGGCAGGCGGCCCTGCCGCAAGGAGTGAGGCCGGATTGGCCGACCACCTGCTGGTCTATATCACGACACAAAATGAAGCGGAGGCGCTGCGCATCGGCCGCGCCGTGGTGGAGAGCCGCCTAGCGGCTTGCGCCAACGTGCTCCCGGCCATTCGTTCGGTGTATTGGTGGGATGGTCGCGTCGTCGAAGATGGCGAAGCGCTGTTGTTGCTGAAAACCCGGGCCGGGGTGCTGGAGCCACTGATCCAAGCGGTGCGGGAACTGCACTCCTATTCGGTCCCCTGTGTTACGGCGTTTCCCATCGTAGGCGGCAATCCTGATTACCTCAAGTGGGTCACCGAGGAGACGACGGGCGGGATGAATTCGGGGCCCGGGGCGCCACCCCCGGGCGCAGGCGGCAGCTAGCTGCGGGTGGCCCCTAGCAGGTCCTTGTACGTGTCGATGTCCATCCCAATGCCGACCCGCCGTGCGAACACGTCAGAGCCTTTTTCCCTCGCGCACTCCACGCAGCGGCGCGTTTCCGGCAACGCTTCCAGTCGCTCACGCGGGATGGCCTTGCCACAAACCTCACACCGGCGCTCTTTCACCGGTGATCACCTCCAAAGTCCTCTGCCAGTCTTCACTGGACAACCGCGACGATTCACTCCATGATATCCCGCATCGCCCGCCGCCGTGCGCTGGCTTGCTGCAATACTCCGCGTATTTCGGCACTCGTCCGCGGCGTTCCTCCACCGGCCGCCGAAAGGGAAAAACCCCCTGGCCCACAGCAACCAGGGGGGGCGGACACGTTAACGCCGATGAACGTTAGGCGGCCGGTCCGGCCGTGAGGGAACGACGTCAGTCTCGGGGACCCGTCCCGTCGCCTGCGACGCGGCGGGCCAACGCGACGAACTCGTCCACGTCCTTGGTGACGATGGCCACCGCGCCGGCCCAGGCGTCTTCGCTGGTCAAGTCCAGCCCAAGATGCGTACGGGCCAAGTCCTCCACCCGCATGCGGCCGGTATCCCGCAGTAACGCCTCGTACACGGCCTCGAAGCGGTCTCCCGCCTCCCGCGCCCGCGCGTACACAGCCGCACTGAAGAGGTAGCCAAACGTGTAGGGGAAGTTGTAAAACGGCGCCGCAGTCAGGTAAAAGTGGAGCTTGCTGGCCCAAAAGAGGGGGTGCCAGCTGCCTAGGGCGTTCAAGTAAGCGTACTTCTGGGCGGCTTCCATCAGGCTGTTGAGCTGGGCGACGGTGAGCGGCCCGGTTGTGCGGGCGGCGTAAAACTCCAGCTCAAACCGGTAGCGAGCATAGATGTTCATCAGGAACGTCACGGTGCGCTGCAGGCGCCTGTCCAAGAGGGCCAGCCGCCGCTCCGGATCGGTCGTAGCCTTGAGGGCCGCGTCAGCCACGATCATCTCCGCCAGCGTCGAGGCGGTTTCCGCGAGGTTCATAGGATACATCCGCGCCAGGGGCGGCAAATCTTTGATGACGGCAAAGTGGTAAGCGTGGCCCAACTCGTGGGCAAGAGTGTCCATGCCTTGCAGCCGCCCAGCGTACGTCAAGAAAATCCGGCTTTCGCCCCGCAACGGAAAGCTGGTGCAAAACCCGCCCGCATCCTTGCCAGGCCGGTCTTCCGCCTCGATCCACGCGTCGGCCAGGGCGTGGGAGGCAAAGGCAGCCAGCCGAGGGCTGACGGCGCCAAACTGTTCGATGATAAAGCGGGCGGCCTCGTCGTAGGAAATCGTCTCGTGTGCGCTCTTCCCCACCGGGACCCCCACGTCAAACCAGCCGAGCCGCTCCTGCCCCAAAAGGCGCGCCTTCCATTCAAGGTAAGCCAGGAGCTTGGCTTGGCCCCGCTCTACCGCCGCCCACATCGCGTCCAGCGTTGCCCGCTCCATGCGATTACGGGCCAGAGGTTCCTTGAGCACCGAATCCCAACCCCGATGCCGGTAAACGGTCAGCCGGTAGCCGGCCAGGTGATTAAGGGCGGCGGCAAAGATGTCCGCTTCTTGCGCCCAAGCCTGCTCAAACGCGGCTGCGAGGCGAGCGCGCACGGCCGGGTCCGGGTCCGTCAACCGCTGGGCCGCTTGGCCCACCGACAGCGCCAGTTGACGGCCCTCGTGCTCGAAAGGAATGCGGAGGCGGCCAGCCACCGTGTTGTACAGCTCGCCCCACGCGTGGTAACCGTCGACGCCCAACTCGACGGCAAGGGCCTCGTGTTCCGCGGGCATTTTCTCCTGGGCGAGGTGTCGTCGCTCTCTCAACGCAAACGCCACGGGCTCCACGGCCGGGTCGGACAGCAGCGCCTGCCAGGCTTCTTCGGGAAACGCTGCCAACTGTGCCTCTAGACGGCTCAATGCGGCCTCGACACCCGCTCCGATGGCGCGCACCTGCGCCATGAGACTCCGTGCCGCTGCATCCCCCGTATTCTGCGCCGTCAAGCAACGGGCGAAGCTGCCAGCCTCCTGCAGCCGCTGTCGCAAGTCTTGCCATTCGTTGATGAGCCGAGGCCACTCCCCCAATCCCTCCCCCGGCAACGGTGCGGTCACCGTCAGGGCACGGGTGCGAAACGCGTCCACATCCCGCGCCAAGCGGGAGAGGAAATCGGCAAAGGCCTCGGATGAACTCCCTCCTGGGAAAAACCTCTCCAGGTCCCAGTTTTGGGGCAGAGATCCGGGCATGGCCGCACCGTCCTTTTTACGCTTACGCTACCGATAGGCGACCGACAGACCCAACCGGGCGAGAAAATCAAAGTAGGCTGGACACGTCTTAGACACGCAGCCCGGGTCGGCAATCCTGATGCCGGGCACGCGTACCCCGAGCAAAGAAAACGCCATCGCCTGCCGGTGATCGTCGTGGGGGTCTAGCGTTGCCGCGGGACGCGGCACGCCCGGGTGGACGGTGAATCCATCGGGGTGTTCATCGACCCGGATGCCGAGGCGGCCCATCTGGCTCACGAAAACGGCGATCCGGTCCGACTCGTGCCGCCGGATGTGGGGAACGCCTGTGACCGTGATGGGAGCGTCAGCAAAGACAGCGGCGGCTCCCAGCGTCAAGGCTTGATCGGACATGGGCCGCATGTCCACGGTGAACCCGCCCACCAAGCGGGTTGGCCCCACCACCTCGAGGTACGAGGCTCCCCGGGCAACCCGGCAGCCCATCCGCTCCAATACGTCCACGAACCGTGCGTCGGGCTGCAGCGACCGATACCCAACGTTGGTAATCCGGACTCGCCCGCCCGACAAGGCGGCTGCCGTCAAGAAGTAGCAAGCAGTAGAGGCGTCGGCTTCCAGCATCAACGTTCGGGCCGTATACGGACGCGGTTGCACGTGGATGCGTTCGAGACCCGCTGCTTCCACATGGGCCCCAAAGGCGCGCATCATCTCGATGGTCAGCCCCACGTACTCCGGCTGCACCAACTCGTCGACGACCGTCACCTCCACCGGCCGCCGGGCATACGGAGCCGCCAAGAGCAGCCCGCTCGTAAACTGGCTGGAAACGCGGCCGGAGATGGCCACGTGCCCGCCGCTCAAACCGGCACGTACACGGATCGGCAGCTGACCGTCGCCGTCCAAGTAACCGATCTCGGCGCCGAGGGCCCGCAGGGCCGCCACCAGAGGGGAGATAGGGCGGCCTCGAAGCTGAGCGCTGCCGTCCAGTTCCCACTGTCCGTCATCGCCGGCCGCCAGCGCACCAGGGAGAAAGCGGGCTAAGGTGCCGGCGGAGCCAAGGTACAGCCGCGCCGTCTTGTTGGGCCAGCGGCCGCCGCATCCGGAGACGTGCACGGCCGTCCCGTTGACGGTGATATCGATCCCTAGGCCTTGCAGAGCCTGGACACACCAGTAGCTGTCGTCGCTGCGCAAGATACCCTCAAGCCGGGAGACTCCTTTGGCCAGAGCGGCCATGATGAGGGCGCGGTTGGTGACGCTTTTGGATCCCGGCACGGCCATGTCCGCGTCCAGCGGCCCCGGCGGTGGTCCGACCACCACCGTCGCGCCCGGCGGCTGCCATGCCCACGGAGAGCGGCTCATAAGCTTTTTGTTTCACCGCTCGAAGGCAAACTCCTTGCCTGCTGCGCCGGGGACGGGGCGGGAGCGGGCGCGCCAGGGGACTTGGCAGACGGCCAGGCTAACCATGCAAGGGCGATGAGCAGCAGCGCGGCTCCAAGGACCGCCGCGGCGCCCAGTCGCTCACCCAGGACCACCGTCCCCAAAAGGGCCGCCGTCAGCGGCTCGGCCAGCGACAGTGTGGTGGCTGTAGCCGCTTGTACCCGGGCGAGACCCCGACCAAACAGAACGTAGGACAAGGCTGTCGCGATCAACCCTAGGTGTAGGGCGACCAAGAGCCCGCGCGGCTCCGCGAGCCAGCGCAAGTCGGAGACGAAAAGAAGTGGAGCCAACAGCACACCGCCGCCGGCGAAGGCCAGGGCGACGTACCCGTCGGGCGACACGGCTTGTAGGAGGCTCCGGCCAGCGACGGTGTAGACGGCGAACGAGGCACCGGCACCCAGCGCCAGCAACACCCCACCCCAGTGCACCTGCCAGCCGCCCTCGTCGCCCAGCAGCAGGGCACTGCCGAGCACAGCCAGACAAGTGGCCATCACCCAGCGCTTGGAAGGCCGTTGTCCTTGCACGAGCCACTCCAGCAGCCCGGCGCTGATCGGCGCGCTGCCGATGCCGACCAACGTCCCCAAGGCGACGCCGGTGGTAGCAACGGCTGCGAAGAAGCAGACC
>LZRQ01000137.1 GCA_002159155.1 Firmicutes bacterium ZCTH02-B6 | reverse complement strand
CCGCCTAACGTGTCTCACCCGGTTTCCCCTCCACGCCCCGCACCGCCGCGATCAAAAGCACCAAGGAGGGCAGCACCAATTGGAACAGTTGCGTGTACGGGGGCCAGAAGTAGGACAGCATGTACGCGTGCTCGACGAAACTGTCCAGATGTCCGACCCCGTAGGCCGACACCAGCGCCGCCATGGGCAGCACCAGCGGACGCCAGTCCCGCAGTCCAAAGACATGGGCAAAGGTGATGACCGTCGCGTACAAGTGCACCGCCAGCTTAAAGCAGCTGCCCGCGACCCAGAAACCGGTCACCAGCGGGTCGACCCGCGCGAGCACGATCCCGAAACTGCCGATCCGGGACACCTTGAAGAATGGCCAGTGGAAGCTGGCCGTCAGGGGACCAAACACGCTGATGGTGACCGCGCTGACCACGACCAGCGTGACCACAATGGTCGCCAACGCCCCGTAACTGGCCCTGACCCCCGCCTGCAGCCCCTTGACCGCCGGCAAAAACACCAGCAGCAGCACAAACTGTCCGGTGAACGTCTGGGTGATGAAACCGGACGCCAGCACCGGGCCCCAGCCGTTTTCCAACACCGGCTGCAGCAGGAACGGATCGATGTTGTCGTAGGCCAGTCCAATGATGAGCAGCACCAGCAGCACCGATGGAATCGCAAACAGCTCGCCCAGCCGGGCCAAAATTTCCGGCCCATGGCGCACCGCCACCGCCGCGGCGAACATGGCCACTCCCACGGCCAGCGGCATCGGCGTGCGAGGGTGCGCGGTGGCGATGAGGAAATCCGCGAACTCCCGGCTAATGACCGAATCCACGTGAAAGAAGTACCAAAAAAGCAACAACCCGCACAGTTTTCCCGGCAGCCTGCCCAGCACTTTGGGCGCGTATTCGGCAAAGGTCTCCTCGGGAAACCGCGCCGCCAGGCGCCCGCACACCCAGATCACGAGGATCGCGGGGGGCAGGGCCGCCAAGGGCGCCAGCCAGGCGTCCTGGCGGGCAAAGGTGGCCGTTGCCGACGGCAGGCCCAGGAGGGCGGTTGCGCCGATGCCGGGAATCAGCAGCATAGCCAGCTGCCACGGAGTGATCTTAGTCTCGCGTGGATGCACGGATCGATCCCTCCCCCCGCTCCGGGCCATCCAGGGGATCTTGGGCCAGGAACTCCACTTCCCGCCGGACAGGCGTGCCGGTCGGCCGCGGCCGACGGCGGTTGAGCCAACGGGGTAAGCGCACAAAGGTGTCGCCCAGCTCCGGCCAACGCAAGGGGCTGATGGGGGCCAAGTAGGGTTGGCCAAAGGACCGCAGCGCCACCAGGTGCACGATGAGCAACATCAGGCCGATGGAAATGCCCAGCAGGCCAAGGCTGCCCGCGAGCAAGAGGATGAAGAAGCGGGCGATGCGGAACCCGATGCCGACGTTGAAATGGGGGATGACAAAGGACGAAATCCCGGTGAACGCCACGATGATGACCACCGGCGCCGACACGATCTGGGCCGAGACCGCCGCCTCGCCGATGACGATGGCGCCCACGATGCCGATGGTCTGGCCGATGGGCCGCGGCAGGCGCACCCCCGCTTCGCGCAAGGCTTCGAGGGTGATTTCCATGAGCAGAACCTCTGTAAAGGACGAGAAGGGCACCGCTTCCCGCGCTGCGGCGATGCTAATGAGCATGGTGGCCGGCAGCATTTCCGGGTGGAATGTGGTCGCGACCACGTAGGTCGACGGGAACAGCACCACCAGCGCCACCAGGATGTAGCGCAAGATGCGCACCAGTGTCGCCCCGTCCCAGCGCTGGTAGTAGTCTTCGGCCGCTTCCATGAGCGCCCACAGCGTGGTCGGGACGATGAGGGCAAAGGGGCTGCCTTCGGCCATGATGGCCACCCGTCCCTCCAGAAGGTTGGCCACCACGGTGTCCGGGCGCTCCGTGTTGAGCACCTGCGGGAAGATGGTGTAGGGCGTGTCCTCGATGAACGCCTCGATGTAGCTGGTGTCGACAATGCCGTCAATGTCGATGACCGAAAGCCGCCGCCGCACCTCCTGCACCAGTTCCTCGTCGGCCAACCCGTGGATGTAGGCCATGACGACCGGCGTCTTGGTCCAGCGGCCCAGCTCCATCCGCTCAAAGCGCAGCATGGGCGAACCGACGCGCCGCCGGACGAGAGACATGTTGGTCTTGAGGTTGTCCACGAATCCGTCCCGGGGGCCCCGCACCACCGGCTCGCCGATAGGCTCGCTGACGTTGCGGGTGTCGTAGCCCGCCAGGTCGATCATGATGGCGTGCGGCAGCCGCTCCACGAACAACGCGCTCTTGCCGTGACAAAGCTGCTGCACCACTCGATCCAACTCGGTTTCCACGGTGATGCGGGTGGCGTTGACGACTTGAGTGCGGATCCATTCTTCCAGCCGGGCCAAGTCAGAAGGCGCCTTGAGCCCGCCTTGCGCGGCCTCGTAGGTCAACGGCTCGATGACCTGGGCCGCCACCGTGTCCGAGCGCCCCAAGGTGTCAAAGAACACGATCGCAGCCCGAAACGTTCCGCAGATCAGCAGATCGCGCTGGACCAGGTCAGGCGCGTAACCCGACAACTCGCGGATGACGGCCAAGTTGGCTTCCACCTGTCCGCCGACGCGCACGCCGGGGAAGCCTTGGTCCGGGATGGACGCGGGCTTTTTGGCGACCCGTTCTTCGATGGACCGCTGCACCCAGCGGTTGTCCACCGATGGACGCAGGAAGAGAGGCCGCCGCCGCTTGAGCCAGGAAAACACGGAACGCAGCCAGCTGGGCATGGATGCGCGTCGCCACCGGTCGTTGCGGAATTTGACCGCTGGTAGTGTGCGGCCGTCGGCGGCAGGTTATACCAGTAGCGAAGGGACGGGACAGTAGCCAGGGAACGGGACCGCCATGGCACCCCATTTCGTTGTCAGCCGTTTTGTCCGCCGTTTCCTCATGCGCCGGCCGCCGCCGCCCGGATGGCCCCATCCAGGTCCGCCCACAAGTCGTCGGCATCCTCGATCCCGACGCTGAGCCGCAGCAACGTCGCCGGCAAGTGCTCCTGTCCGGGTATGGCCGCCCGCCGCTCCATAGTGGACTCGACCGCGCCCAAGCTGGTTGCGTGGCGGATGAGCCGCACATGGCGACACACCGCGTCGGCGAACGCCGCGTCCCCCTTGAGGTCAAACGAGATGATGGTGCCAAAGCCTTTGAGCACGCGCCGCGCGGTGGCGTAGGTCGGGTGGGAGGGTAGGCCCGGATAACGCACGACGCTGACCAGAGGATGGCGGACAAGGCGTTGGGCCAACACCAGGGCGTTGTGCTGCGCCCGCTCGAGCCGCAGGGCGAGGGTGCGCGCGCCCCGGACAGCCAAGAAAGCCTCCAGAGCTCCCGGCGTCGCGCCGGCCAGCTCCCTGGCGGTGCGCAAGGCTTGCCACAGGCGCTCGTCCCGGGTCGTGGCCACCCCCGCCAGTAAGTCCGAGTGCCCGCCAATGAACTTGGTCGCTGACTGCACCGACACCGTGGCGCCCATGTCCAACGGTTTTTGGTTCAAGGGGGTGGCAAAGGTGTTGTCCACGGCCACGATGGCCCCGGGCTTGCGGGGGGCGGCGCAAATGGCGGGCAAGTCCGCGACGGCGAGCAGCGGGTTGGAAGGCGACTCCAGCCACAGGAGATCGGCGTACTTAGCCGCTCCCAGCCAAGCGGCGGTATCTTCCACCGGGAGCCGCTGGACGCTCCAGCGCCCCTTGGCGGCCCCGTGGGCGGCCAAGTGGGCGACCCCTTGGTAGCAGTCATCGGGCAGCACGACGACCGCCCCGGCCGGCAACTGGTCAAACACGGCCGCGATGGCGGCCATCCCGGAGGAAAAAGCTACCGCCCGGCCGCCCTCAAGACCGCCGACGATCTCCTCAAGCGCTTCCCAGGTCGGCGTGCCCTCATCCCGGGCATAGACCCTCCCGCCGCCCAAAATGAAGTTGGAGGCGGGAACGAGCGGCACGTTGAGCGGCGCTCCGGGCTCGACGGCGCGGCCCGCGGCCACTACCCACGTTTCCTGCTTCCATTCTTTTGCATGCTCGCTCCCCGCAGAGGAAGTCATCGCGGCGCCCCCCTTCAGATGTGGTCCAGCAACTTGCGGGCCCGGGCCTTTTCCGCCGGGCGCCCCTTTTCCATTGCGTCCGCCAGCCTGCGCCGCGCCTTGGCTTCCAGGGCCGCCTCGCCCCGGGCCAGCTGGACGAGGGCCTCCAAGGCGTTCACGCGCACGATGGTGCTCTTGTCCTTCAAGAAGGTTTCGAGGATCTCCACCGCCCGGGCTTTCTCCGCCCGGTCCATGGGAAGCCTCGGGAGCATCTGCGCCAAGTGCCAGCGGACTTCCTGCTGTTCAATCTCCGCCAGCTCACCCAGGAAAGCGTCCTTGTGGGGGCGGAGACGCTCGGGATGCTTGCGTGACGCTTTCTCAAGCGCGTCCGCCGCCCGCATGCGCAACACCGGGTCGTCGGAGTACAGCGCCGCCAGCACCTCATCAAAGAGCGCCTGGTCGCCCGCGATCTCCTGCGCCACCGCGTCGGCGGCGCCGATGGAGCGGCAGTCGCCGCCTGCCAGCTTTTCCACGGCCATGAAACGCTGCCTCCCTCCGGATGGGCAAACATTGACTGTCGGGCGCCAGGTTTCCTGTCATGATTCGCCGCCGGCGCCAGGATCAGCTGCCGCGACGGGGAAACGAGGAACCGCGCAGGAAACCTCGTGGCGTAGGAGAGACCAGCGATGGCTAAGATCGACCTCAAAAAAGAACTTAAGGAGTTGTACCAGGCATCGCCCAAGGAGGCCCGGATCGTCGACGTGCCGCCCATGGCGTTTCTCATGATCGACGGGTCCGGCGACCCCAACACATCTCCGGATTACGCCCGGGCGGTGGAAACGTTGTTTGCCGTCTCATACACGGCCAAATTCATGGTCAAGAAAAGCGACGGCGGCATCGATTACGCGGTCATGCCCCTGGAGGGCCTCTGGTGGGCCGACGATTGGGCCGCCTTTGTGACCGGCGACCGGGCCCGGTGGCAATGGACCATGATGATCATGCAGCCGGACTTCGTGCCCGAAGCCGTCATCCGGCAAGCGATGGACAAGGTGAGCCGGGAGAAGCCCGGGCTGGCCGTGGACAAGCTGCGCCTTGAGCGCTGGGAGGAGGGCCGTGCCGCACAAATCTTGCACGTGGGCCCCTTTTCGGAGGAAGGCCCCACCATCCGCCGGCTCCACGAGTTTATTCAGCGCTACGGCCGGCTCCGGGGCAGGCATCATGAGATCTACCTCAGCGACGTCCGGCGGGCGGCGCCCGAGCGATGGCGTACCATTCTCCGGCAGCCGATGGAGTGACGGCCCGCTCCTCCGGCCTTCAGGGACGCCCGATCGGCACCTGCCCGGGAAACCGACGTTCCAACCCACGGCCCGCCTTCCAACCCCCGGCCGCCTGCCTACGCCCGGACGACCACGGTGCGCAGGACGGTCATTTCCTCCATGGCGTAGCGGGCGCCTTCGCGGCCATGGCCACTGCGCTTGACCCCGCCGTAGGGCAATACATCCCGCCGGAAAAGGGACGTGTCGTTGATGATGACGCCGCCCACCTGCAACTGCCGCGCGGCCGCCAGGGCTGCCCCGATGTTTTGGGTGAAGATGCCCGCCTGCAGCCCGTAGGCGGTGTCGTTCACCATGGCCAGCGCTTCGTCAAGGGTGCTGTAGGGGCTCAGGGCGACCACCGGCGCGAACACCTCTTCGCAGGACACCTTCATGTCCGGTTTTACGCCGGCCAACACCGTCGGCCAAAACAGCGCCCCTTGCCGCCGGCCGCCGGTCAAAAGGCGCGCCCCGCCGGCTACCGCCTCCCGCACCCATTGTTCCGCCCGCTCGGCCGCTGGCACGCTGATCATGGGGCCGATCTGGGTGCGGGGGTCCATCGGGTCGCCGACGACAAGCCGCTCCGCCTCCGCGGCCAACCGCCGGCAAAACTCGTCGTAAATCCGCTCCTGCACATACACCCGCTGGACGGAGATGCACGCCTGGCCGGCGTTGGAAAAGGCGCCCATGGCGCACAGGGACACCGCCCGCTCGAAATCCGCGTCGTCGTGGACAACCGTCGCCGAGTTGGACCCGAGCTCCAGCGTCACCGGGCGCAGCCCCGCCGCCTGTTTCACGGCGAGGCCCGTTCGGGCACTACCGGTGAAAGAGATGAAGTCCACGCCAGGATGCTCCACCAGGGCCTGGCCCACATCCCCCGCGCCCTGCACCAGGTTGAACCATCCGGGAGGCAAGCCGGCTTTCGCCAGGGCCCGGGCCATGTACACGGCCGACACCGGCGTGTTGGGAGACGGTTTCAAGACGACGGCGTTGCCCGCGCCGATGGCCGGCCCCACCTTGTGGGCGGCCTGGTTGAGCGGGTAGTTGAAGGGCGCGATCGCGGCCACGACGCCCACCGGGACCCGCAAGGCAAAGGCGAGCCGGTCCTCGGTGCCGGGCTGGGCGTCCAGGGGCACCATCTCGCCGGAAAGCCGCATCGCCTCCTCGGCGCACAGCTGGAACAGCCCGACCGTCCACTCCACTTCCATCTTGGCCTCGGCCAACGGCTTGCCGACCTCCCGGCAAATGGCCAGGCCGATCTCGTCCCGCCACGCCAAGAGCAACGCAGCGGCGCGGCGCAAAATATCCGCCCGCCGCCACGCGGGCAGCGGCCCCTCCGCAAAGGCCTGACGGGCCGCTCGCACGGCCGCGTCCACTTCCGCCGCGCCGGCCAGCGCCACTTCCGCCCATACATCGCCCCGGTACTTGTCCTCGACCGGAATCGTCGCCCCGGTTTCCATCCACTCGCCGCCAATGAAAAGCCCGTAGCGTTCCATCTTCGCGCTGGCGCCTCCTTATCCTTTCACCGAGCCCGCTGACAGCCCGCTGACCAGATGCCGCTGCACCAGGAGGAACACCGCCGCGATGGGCAAGGTCGTAATGACGGAGCCGGCCATCAGCAGCGTCCAGTCCGTAGAGTACTGGCCGATGAGGCCGTGCAGCGCGACGGGCAGCGTCCGCAGGGCGGCGCGGCTGATGAAGGTGTTGGCAAACATGAACTCATTCCAAGCGTTTATGAAACAGAAGATGGCCGCGGCCATGACGCCGGGCCGGGCCACCGGCAAGATGACCCGCCAGAGCGCCCCCAGTCGGGTGCACCCGTCCACGAGGGCCGCTTCTTCGAGCTCCTTGGGCATGGTCAAAAAGTAGTTGCGCAACGTCCAGGTGGCCAGCGGCAGCGCAAAGGTGGTGTTGACCAGCACCAGGCCCGACAACGAGTTGAGGAGCCCGAGCTGCCGCAGCAGGACGTAATAGGGGATGGCCAAGAGGACCGCCGGGAACATCTGCGTGAACAGCATGACGAGCAGCATGGCCCGGCCGCCCGGGATGCGGAAGCGGGCGAACCCGTAGCCGGCCAGCGTGGCCAGGGCGACGGCCAACAGCGTGGTGAAGCCGGCGACGAGGAGACTGTTCCAGAAATACAACACGAACCGCCCGTTGACCCACACCTCAGGGTACGCCGCCGCCACCCACTGCTCCGGCAAAAACGTCGGCGGCGTACGGTACAGCTCCGGCGCCGGCTTGACCGACGTCAAAAACATCCACAAGAACGGGAAGCCGCAAAAGGCGGCCATCAGCAGCAGCAAGACGTATTTCCCGGCCGCGGCCAGGGCCTTGCGCACTGGCACCGTCACTCCCCCCGCTCCACGACGGAAATGTACAAGGTGGCCACCAGCGACAGGAAAATGAAGATGATGACCGCGATGGCCGACGCCTGGCCCAGGTTGAAGTCTTGGAAGGCCGTCTTGTACGCATAGGTGACGAGAATCTCGGACGCGTGCAAGGGACCGCCCTGGGTCATGAGCCAGATGGCGTTGAAGTTGTTCAAGGTGTAGACGACGGTCAAGATCGCGGCGATGGCCAGGTGGCGCTTGAGCAAGGGAAGGATGATGAGGCCCAGGATGTGCCAGTTGCGCGCACCGTCCACCTGCGCCGCTTCATAAAGTTCCGACTGAATGGACTGCAAACCGGCCAAAAGCAGCACCATAACGAAGGGCGTACCCTTCCAGACGCTTTCGGCGATGATGGACCACAGCACCGTGTTGACGCTGCCCAGCCAGTTGACCGGCGCGTCCAGCACCCCAAGCCGCATGAGCCAGTGGTTGAGGATGCCGTTGCCCGAATCGTACATCCACCGCCACGTCAACACCGCGACGACCGACGGCACAATCCACGGGATGAGGGCGATGGAGCGAAACATCCCCCGGCCCCGCAGCGGCTGGTTGAGCAGGAGCGCGAAGCCGAGCCCCAAGGCCATTTGGAATACGAGGTTGGCCACCGTCCAGACGGCGCTGTTTTTCACGGCCGTCCAGAAGGCCGGCTTGGCAAAGACGGCCAGGTAGTTTTGGAAACCGACGAACAGGTGGTTTCCCTGGGCGAGATTCAGAAACGTGACGTTATGAAAACTCATGTAAATTCCCCGCGCCAGCGGGTAAAGCACCACAGCCACCAGCACCAGCATGGCCGGCAGTACTAGGGCAAGGCCCATCAAGCCATGCTCCTGGAGGTTACGCCGCCCGGTCACCATCGCCACCTCCTGCGGGCCCGGTGCCCGGGGCGGCCGTGCCCGGCCGCCCCGGGCGCTCCAGGCCGCGCCTCGTCCGTCACATGCTGTCGACCACGGCCTGCCCTTCGCGCACCGCGTCGTCCAAGGCTTGCTTGGGCGTCTTGAGGCCCTGGATGACAGCGTCAAACGCGTCGCCGATGATGTTGTTCAAGCGCAGCCAGGCCGGGTGCGTGGGCTGCGGCACGCCGTACTCCGCCTGCTCGATAAACAGGGCGAAGAACGGATCCTGCAGAGCGGCCTCCGACGTGAGGATGTCCTTGCGGGCCGGGATCCGCCCGTACTCGAGCAACATCCCCTCACCCTGCGGCCCGGTCAGGAACTCGATGAGCTTCCAGGCGGCCTCCCGGTTGCGGCTGTTGGCGCCGATGGCCAAGTTGTAGCCGCCGGCCACCGTAGCGCGGCGCTTGCCGGCCGGCAAGGGCGCCACGCCCCAGTTGATGTGGGGAGCGTTTTGCTCGACGGTAAACCGCGCCCAGTCGCCGCTGATAAACATGGCCGCCCGCCCCTGCAGGAACGGCGCGTACACCTCATCCCACGAGAAGGCGCTCATGATGGTGTCGGGCACCGCCTTGAGCTCGGTGTAGAGC